>VGZN01000821.1 GCA_016872635.1 Planctomycetota bacterium
CCGGACCGTCCCGATTGGGATCCTCGCATCTGGAAACTCGTTGACAATCCGGCCTTTGGGGCGTAGCATCCGCCCCGGAGAGATGGCAGAGCGGCCGATTGCACCGGTCTTGAAAACCGGAGTGCCCTTACGGGTACCCAGGGTTCGAATCCCTGTCTCTCCGCTTCCGATAGTCGCTCAAAACGCAGCGTTTATCTCAGAAACCCCGAGTTCTCTCGGGGTTTCTTTGCTCTTATGGCCACCGGGTTTGCCTGTCACGTTTTGCACTCTGTGGTGCAAACGCATGCAGAAGAATGCAAATTCCCGCAAGCTGTGCGGCACCAATACGGGCACCTCGGCACCACTGAGGGCACCTCGAATTACTGCACACTCTGGAACATGCGATCATCTCAGCGCGACCTAAAACCATCCGCAAAACCGATCGTTGTGCCACATTCGACCAACGCAGCCGATGAAAGTCCAACGACATGTCGACTCAATTCACAAGCCAATGAGGCAGCAGATTGAATCACCCTTGCGATGACCATATTCTCCAACTCAATTAGTGTGGCAGCGAACACGACAGAATGACTTTGGAAATAACATGAGACTTCGGGAAACTCGTCGAAATCGACCGCAAATCCGGTTGAACGACCGCCCCGGAAGAGAGAGCCCGATAACGTACCCACGAGACAACGTATGGCAAATCCATTCTTCCAAAAGCCGATTCTGAATTCGCCGTATGCGTATCCGGGACGCCATTGGGAACTTGATTCTCAAGGGCAGCCGACACAGCGGGTCACCGAGACGCGTCGGAAAGCAGAATTCATCACACCAATTCCGAAACCGAAAAAGCGCAAGAAGGACGCAAGGCAGCAAGAGTTGGTTTTTGACGAGGGTGCAGGTTTATCGACACCGGAGCAACAATACGATCCGACGTCGATCATCAATCTGGTCCGTGGAGAAGTCGACAGATGGCGATCACTTTCCAACCCTAACGATTGGCAGGTAACTCCGGAGACAGTTCGATTGCTCCAGCATTGGCGAAACCACAATTTCGCAGGGACCCGACCATTCTTCTGCCAAGTTGAAGCGGTTGAAACCGCAATTTGGCTCACCGAAGTTGCGCCCAACTCACAAACAGGAAAGCGTCTCCTTGAACATTTGGCGAGCGCGAACCACGACGCTAATCCAGGATTATCGAGACTGGCGTTGAAGCTTGCCACAGGGGCTGGAAAAACAACGGTCATGGCAATGTTGATTGCCTGGCAAACCATCAATGCTGTTCGCAGGCCAGGAAGCAAACGATTCACTCGTGGCTTTCTTATCGTCACCCCCGGTCTGACGATCAAAGATCGGCTCCGCGTGCTCCAGCCAAACGATCCTGAAAGCTATTTTGCCAGTCGCGAACTTGTCCCTGGTGACATGCTCGACGATCTGAATTGGGCTAAAATCGTCATCACCAACTACCACGCTTTCAAACTGAGGGAGCGAATCGACCTTTCAAAGGGAGGGCGGCAATTGCTCCAGGGGCGTCGTGGCGACGAACTGAATACCCTCGAAACCGAAGGCCAAATGCTACAGCGAGTTATGCCTGATCTGATGGGGATGAAGAACATTCTCGCTCTGAACGATGAGGCCCATCACTGCTATCGCGAGAAGCCAAAGGAGGCTGATGATGAAGATCTCAAAGGGGATGACAGAAAGGAAGCCGAGAAGAATAACGAGACTGCCCGCCTTTGGATTTCAGGTTTGGAGGCTGTAAATCGGAAGCTCGGCCTGACTCGCGTCATGGATCTGTCTGCCACACCGTTTTTCCTGCGTGGGTCTGGCTATGCCGAGGGAACGCTGTTCCCGTGGACAATGAGCGACTTTTCGCTGATGGACGCCATTGAATGCGGGATCGTTAAATTGCCACGAGTTCCGGTCGCTGACAACATCCCAGGTAACGAGATGCCGATGTTCCGAAATTTGTGGGAAC
>VGZN01000822.1 GCA_016872635.1 Planctomycetota bacterium
GAAGTCATGAAGATCACCAATAAGAAAAATTCCGCAAACGTTGTTCGTGTTTACCCAGTCGGTGACTTGGTCGTTCCCGTGATGAACATGGGCGGCGGCATGGGCGGCGGCATGGGTGGCATGGGCATGGGCATGGGCCTCTCCTATGTTACAACCCAACAAATGATGGCGAATGTGCAGACCCTCGTGAGGAATTTCTTCATCGCTTGTGGTGTAAATTTCCCAATGACCATGATGGGGGGAATGATGGGCGGTGGTATGGGCGGTGGTATGGGCGGTGGGATGGGGATGGGAATGGGCGGTGGTATGGGAATGGGTGCCGGTGTAGGAGGAGGCCAAGATCAAGACTCCGACCAGAAGGCGGTGTTCTTCAATGATCGGACTGGTATCCTCTTTGTCAGAGCGACCATGTCGGACCTCGACATCATCGAGCAGGCGATTCAAGTCCTCAACATGATGCCGCCCCAGGTTGAGATCGAAGCCAAGTTTGCTGAGGTGACCCAAGAGGACGTCAAGGCCTTGGGTTTCCAGTGGTGGATTGGTAATTGGACCATGGGGAATAACCGGATCGGTGCGACCGCCGGCACAGCTCCTTCTCTTGGAAGTGCCGCAACCTCCGGTTCGACCGCTAACCCTGGAGGTGTGTTTCCGAACACGACACCGGCGATTCCGCCGAGTGGAAACGACGGCTACCTGACGGCAGGAGTACGTAATACCTACAGTGATGCGAACCGCAACGAGGGGACGATTCCGACGCTCGCGACGGTGACCGGCATCATGACCGAGCCCCAATTCCGCGTGGCGATCCAAGCTCTGGAACAGCGGAGCGGTGTCGATATGCTCTCCGCGCCAAAGGTCACGACGGTCAGCGGACGTCAGGCCCAGATCGTCACGGCTGATGTTCGCACGATCGTTACCAGCGTCGGATTGAGTCAAACTTCCAGCGGCGGAAACAACGGTGGAATCGGAGGCGGATTCAACAATGGTGGCGGAGCCGTCGCTGCACAGTCCGGCTACGGAACCACGGTAATTCCGTTCGGACCTGAATTGGACGTCCTCCCGATTGTCTCCTCGGACGATGTCACGATCCAGCTGACCATCATCCCATCCGTGACAGAGTTCGTCGGATACGACAACCCGGGGCAATTCGTTCCGCAGGCCCAATCCGTTGCGGGTAATACCATCGGTGTTCCAATCACGGCGCAGCTCCCGTTGCCCCGTTATCGCGCCCGTTCGGTGATCACCTCGGCGAATGTTTGGGATGGTCAGACGGTTGTGATTGGTGGATTGATCGCCGAAAACAGCCGAAAAACCCGCGACAAGGTACCGGTCCTCGGGGACCTGCCGCTTGTGGGTCGTCTGTTCACAAGTGAGGCCAATGCTACCGACAAGCGGAACCTGTTGATCTTCGTCACACCGACAATCATCGATCCCACCGGCCGGCGTCTGAACGATCCCAATGCCATGCCGTTCGATCAAAATTCGGTCCCCACTCAAAAGGGATCGAAGTAATAGCCTTACGGGTCAAACGGCATCACGGACATCGTCATCTCGCACTCCATCCGGACTTGGATCAAAGCTCAATGGCTGAGCGACGAGAGGATGTCCTCCTTGCAAGGCCCCGCGAAGAATAGGTTTCGGTCCTCGGACCTCCAAAAAACGCAACGCATGACACCTCTTGAACGAAGGAAATGTGGAGCCGCTCTCGGAACCCTTGCTATTGTAGTGGGCATTGGGTGGACCCCCTCCGTCCACGCCTCATCGAGGTTTAAACCCGAGGGATCCCAATACCAGGTGGTGGGAACTTCGATCGGAGACCAACTCGCCCCTTCAATCGCATTCAAGCAAACCGGCGGATGGATTGCATGGCATGACAACGTCACAGACGGACAGGGATTTGGAATCAGTGTCCGACGTCTCTCGGGACAGTTGACTGGGATGAGCTCGT
>VGZN01000823.1 GCA_016872635.1 Planctomycetota bacterium
ATTTTTTTGCTTTTTTCAAATATTTTATTTTTTTTTTTCTCTTTTTTTTTTTTTAAAAAATTTGGTTTCAAGCGCCTCCTGATTACCGTAAAATGCGAATCAATGAATTTATTCATAAAATCATTTATGGCATCGACGGTATTGTAAAAAAAAAACGAGAATGATTTTTCATATCGATTCGACATTCCGTAATGTCGACGTGTACCCTTTACCATCGGATTTTGAGATCGATGTCAATGGCCAGCCACCGGCAAGCCTCCAGGCAAAAGACGTCCGGAGCCTGTACCTAAGCAACAACTACTGCCAATACTCGTTCCGTTGGAACGGCAACACCACCAGCCCGTTGTACCAGATTGAAAACGACTCGATCTCCGCCGGCATTATCCCCGTTTCTCCTTTCAAATGCTTTTTTTTCGAGTCCCTGGTGGTCATTGAGGAGGACTACTACGTCGGGCTGGTCGTGTACGACCCGTCGACGGGTCTCTCGGCGGTGGTGATTGCGTACGAACCGACCACGAGGATCATCACACTCAACCAACCCATCTTTTCCAACCAGGTCGTGAAGCCGTTGTCGGTCTTTGAGATGACACACAACCTTCGGTATACGAGCTCGATCGCTCTTACCATCCTGCTCATCAATCCAAGTTATTCTTTGAAGAACAACCTGTTGATCCTGGGATCGACGAAACTGGTGCCCTCGGGAGAGCAAACCAATTCCTTGTTCTTGGCAAGGGGCATCAATACGAATTCTATTGTGCAGAACCTGACACAAAACTGGACCCGACCGATCCAATCCATTGTGGGCCAGTATCGCACGGTGATTTTGAAGGACTTGCCCTCGTATCATGCCAACGACGTGTTTTTGGTGTGGAAAGAAAAGGTGGTAACACTTCCCGTGATCTCCAACTTTATCGAGATCGGTGCGATCCAGACGTACGACATTGTCGTCAACGCCGTGGGGTTCCGGATTGGCGACGTCCTTTACAGCCAAGACGATGAACCCTGTCGATCACCCTCTTCGTTCCGGGTCACGGAACTGCTTCCTGATGGCAGGGTCGCGCGTCTGCGACTCGTCCACCCCGGGCAATACACCGTCCCGGGAATGCGGGTCCGCCTCCGAACTTTAGAAGAGCCCTCCCCCGAACTTGTCGTGCGCGTCATCCGTTCAGGGTTTGCCTTGGTTGTCGAGGGCCAGGTCGCCGACGGCGTTGAAACGACCGTCCAGAACCATTCCTTCCTCGGACTCTTGGACCTGCAAACCTACAAGGTCCTTTATTTTTCCATCTCGGAACGGCGTGAGACGTTCTTTTATATCGATATTCTCTATGAAGACGCCGTACGCCTCAATGACTTGTACAAAAACGCCCAACCGTTTGAACGCGTCCTCTTCCTGCTCCCCTATTTTTCCTTGTACCCCAACATCGTGGCCCCCGTCGTCCCCTTCCAAAACGCGGTATGCTACGAAACCAAGATCGTGTCCATTTCTCTTCCGAATCTGCCCGTTTGCGGGTTTGACGTGCTCCTGTCCAGCGTGCCTTTTGTGTTTGTTACCTTATTCAACGTCAACTCTTCCAACAACGAGTCGTACAACACCCTCCTCTCCAACAATCCCAATTCGCTCCAGGCCAGTTTTGTTTGTCCCATCGCCAACATCTTGAATCCGGACATCGTGCGGTACGTCGTGGTCCGATCGCCACAATCCACGGTCTTCAAGTTCACGCCACGCAATTCGTTGCGGTTCCGGGTGACACTGCCCAACGGACAGGTGCTCCGTTACACCAACCGGACGGTCCTGTACAACCAAGGGACCTTTTGCAACGACAACCCCGAGATCTCTTCTTGCATCAACATCAATGATCCGCTCACAACTCCACCGTCGCCGAACGAGCCGTCCATCTACCCGTACAACAGCCTCAACACCATCTCCGCCACGTTTTTTTTCC
>VGZN01000824.1 GCA_016872635.1 Planctomycetota bacterium
CGACGATGAGATTCGCCAATGGCGCAAAGATCACGGCATCATCGCGACCTTCAAATCCGTAGACACATGCGCTGCAGAGTTCGAGGCGTACACGCCCTATTACTACAGCACTTATGAAAGCGAAGATGAAACACCTCCGAAAGCGCCCGGCAAAAAGCGCGTAATGATCCTGGGGGGTGGCCCCAACCGCATCGGGCAAGGAATCGAATTCGATTACTGCTGCTGCCATGCTAGCTACGCACTCCGCGAAATCGGTATCGAATCGATCATGGTCAACAGCAACCCTGAAACGGTCAGTACCGATTACGACACGAGCGATCTCCTGTTCTTCGAACCGCTCACCACCGAGGATGTGCTTAACATCTTCGACCGGATCCAACCCGATGGAGTGATCGTTCAGTTCGGTGGGCAAACCCCATTGAATTTGGCGAGAGCGCTCGCTAACGCGGGGGTTCCCATCGTTGGAACCAGTGTCGAGACAATCGAAGATGCCGAAGACCGTGAGAAATTCCAACAACTGATCGAGGAACTCAAACTCTCACAACCCGCCAACGGAATTGTGCGCACGATGGCCCAAGCTCGCGCGGAAGTGCAGAAGATCGGCTACCCATGCTTGGTCCGCCCCAGCTTCGTCCTCGGGGGACGCGCCATGGAAATCTGCTACGACAATTCCCAATTCGAACGCTTCGTCGCGGAAGCATTCGTCGTCGCGCAAGGCCAACCGGTCCTGATCGATCGCTTCCTCGAAGATGCAACGGAAGTCGACGTCGATGCAGTCTCGGATGGGAAAGATGTGGTCATCATGGGGATCATGGAACACATCGAAGAAGCCGGCGTCCACTCTGGCGATTCAGCATGCGTTATCCCACCATTCTCCCTGTCTGAAAATGTTCTCGCAGACATCCGACATGCTACCTACGCGATGGCAAAACGACTGAAGGTCGTCGGGCTGATGAACGTGCAGTTTGCGATCAAGGAAGAAGAAGATGGCAAACAAACGGTGTATGTATTGGAAGTAAATCCGCGGGCCAGCCGTACAGTACCGTTCGTCGCAAAAGCGACTGGAGTTCCCGTCGCCAACATAGCTGCCAAGGTGATGGTTGGGATGAAGCTGCAGGATCTCGGGGTCACTGGCGAACCCGTCCCTCGAAGTATCTCCGTCAAGGAAGCGGTCTTCCCGTTCCGCAAGTTTGCAGGCGTCGATATTGTTCTCGGCCCCGAAATGCGGAGCACCGGAGAGGTGATGGGGATCAGCGACGATTTTGCGATCGCCTTTAACAAGAGCCAAATCGCAGCCGGCTGCGTTCTTCCCACCAGCGGTAATATCTTCCTCAGCATCTCCTCGCGGCAACGCAAGGGAATCGATGTTCTTGCCAAACAGTTGCATGATCTTGGCTACCGATTGCTCGCGACGACTGGCACCGCCCTCGAGATCGAGCGAGCCAATGTTCCCGTAACCCGAGTGAAGAAACTGGCTGAGGGACACCCGAACTTGATCGATTACCTGAAGAACGACGATGTTTCCCTGATCATCAACACCCCGAATGGCAAGGGGGCCAGGACCGACGAAGGTCGCATCCGTGCCGCCGCCGTCCAGTTCGGCGTTCCCTGCATCACCACCCTTTCCGCGGGGAGAATTGCGATCGAGGCGATGCAGGCCGCCAGCGAAAAGGATATGACGGTTCTATCCCTCCAAGAACGATTTGCGAAAGCATAATCCGGCATTTTTCTGGTTTTCCCTGCGATTATCGTCTAAGCTGGTGGAAGGCGTGTGCACTCCGAAGGCGGTCGCGGAGTGCTTCAAAACATGCGATTTAGACAGGGCGTGCGCGGTTGGCGCATGATGTATCAACGAGGGGAATTCCATGTTGAAATCGGTCACGGACTCAGGCGCTTGCGTTTTCAGCTTCAGGGTTTTGGCCTGGATGCTTGTCGGTAC
>VGZN01000825.1 GCA_016872635.1 Planctomycetota bacterium
TCGGAAATTACGCCTACAATGTCGCTTTTTCGGATGGGCATAGTTCGGGTCTGTTTACAATAGAGTTACTGCGAAGATTGGGGGAGACGACGGTTGCTACGGCTACGGACTCCGCCCATCCTGAACCCCAATCGCATTCGGAATCCTGAGATGTACCGCTGGGCGCAGCCGCGAGGTTCTTTGTGTTGGACGTGAGCTCCGCGAGTTATGATCGTTTTATGAGAAGCCCTTAATGCGCCCCCGAACAACTGGCTCAACTTCTTCACGCCATTCGCCTCGGTCCACGATCGATACGGGGCTTGATCTTTTAGTTGTGGGCTGGCAAGAGCGAGTAGCGCTCCCCGAATTCTCACTGGAGGGTGTGGCTTGCAAGTTGGACTCTGGGGCTGCGATTTCTTCATTGCATGTTCAGAGTCTTCGCTACGTGCGTCGTGCTGGGTGGCATTGGGTGCAGTTTGAAATAGGCACCGAGTTTGGATTGCTCGATTCGCCGATCCTCTGTGAATCCCGTTTGTCCGGAATGAAGCGAATTCAATCGTCGAGTGGACACTTGACCACCCGCCCGGTCGTAGAAACGATGCTTTCGCTGGGTGGTTTTCATTGGCCTGTGGAACTGACCTTGACGTGCAGGAAAAAAATGCAGTTCCCGCTCCTGGTTGGACGCAATGCGATTGAGGGACGGTGCTTGATCGACTGCGGCCGGACATTCCTGGCATCGAGATAGATTTGAGTCGATGGCAGTGAAGCTTAGGTGATGCTTGAGTTTTTTGCGAACGTAGCAGGCACTCTCCGAGTGCCGTCCGCCAGACCTTGATCATCTCGTTGAGTTCGAATCGGTTTAGAGAATTACACTGAATGCGTTCTGAAGTTCATGAAGGCAATACAGACGGCAGGTGTGTCGAGGACTAAAGTACCTCCCCACAACGATCGTCATAGGCTACGGCACTCAGAGAAAGCCTGCCACGTTTTGGCTGACGCTTATTTTGAAGTGGGCTCGTGGGAATCCTGATTTGTGGGGCGAGATGGGGGTACGGTTCTTTAGGCGTCTTGATGAAACATCGCTTGGTAAATTTCGATGAATTCCCAATCATCTTCACCTCCGTACCGACTAAGCCTCCGCGCGTAACCGCTCTCGTTTTCTAATATCTAGCTGTCAACGTAGACGGAGAGAAGGGTTGGCCGGAGAATCGCCAGAGAAGAAAAGCCGGCAATGTAGAGCGATCAATAGAAACGCAGCCGTTTTAGAGCCCAATCGGCAAGTTCCTTGAGCACGGGGTCGGTGTGGTACAGGAATGGCACGATCGCTTGCGACGCGGCTTGATTGTTTGTGTTGGCTGCAACGATCATTGCATTTCGTTGCATACCCACTAGACGCGTACGCCAGAATGGAGTGTGTCGGAATTGCTTGCGGAAATCTTCCTCGGAGAGCATCAGCCAGAATACGGGGTCTGTTTTTTGAGACCAATTTGAAGGTCGGAATGGTTCCGGGACGGTAACGCTGCGTTTCCGGTTCCATGGACAAACGGTCTGGCATGCATCGCACCCAAATAGCCAATCCTGAAGGCTTTGCCGGCGTTCCTCGGGGATTGTCCCACGGTGCTCAACGGTCCAATAACTGATGCACCGCGTCGCATCCAAGACTCGCGGTTTCACGAATGCTTCGGTGGGGCAAGCATCGAGGCATGCGGTGCAGGTTCCACAGTGGTCGCTGCCACTGCCGTTGTTGGCCTCCTGTTTTGTCTCGTCGAAACCTAGGTCTGCTTGAGTCAGAACTGCAGCGAGGAAGAAATAGCTACCTATGTTCCGATTCAAGAGAAGGGTGTTTTTGCCAATCCATCCAAGGTTCGCGCGAGCGGCAAAGTATCGTTCTAGCAAAGGCGCTGTGTCGACCACCCCTCGTGCAGCCATTCCTGGAAAAATGGATTGGATCGATTGC
>VGZN01000826.1 GCA_016872635.1 Planctomycetota bacterium
GATGGAGGAGGGATGATTGCTCATCTCGCCGGACTTCTGTTCAAAAAGGATACAGCAAATGGCTTGGAACGTTTTCGTCGGACATGAGCTGAGTCAAATCCAAAGGACCTTCGCGCATCCGAAACCTAGGTTATGAAATCGGCACGGAAAGGAAGTGAACTGGGATAGCAATCCGATATTTCTCGGAATAAACGGCACATAAAGTTTGTTCGTGCAGGCTATTCCTTTGGTAGCCGATCATGGGACGGAGGCGGAGATGATCCGCAACGATGAACAGTTCGATGGTGACGGTTGTACCATCTTTAACGCCGAGCACGGAGGTGCCCATGAGTTCGTTTTTGAACATGCGCGATACGATGGCATTGGATAATCCAGTCCTGCCAGCGGTCCTCAACACAGATGCGTTTTGGCCATTTGAGCCTAAGACCCTCGAAGAGTGCGGCGTTTCCGAGATGGTGATCGAATCGATCATGCTGCAGATATTCCTGAGTGTGGGCACATTGACCGGAAGGAATCTCAGCGAGCGTATGCGGATCCCCTTCCCGATCGTTGAGCAGCAACTAGGGCAATTGCGAATGCGTCAATTGATCACCCATGCAAGGCCTGCGCCGCTAAATGATTTTTATTACAGTGTCACCGAGAGCGGACAGAACCGTGCGTTTCATTACCAGAAATCGATGTCGTATTCCGGTCCAGTTCCGGTTCCATTGATGGACTATGTGTTGAGTGTCGAAGCCCAAGCAGGATGTTTCGAGCCGATCACAGAAAACCAACTTCGGGCTGCGCTTTCCAATGTGACTTACGATCCGCAATGGCTCGACTTCCTTGGGCCAGCGGTGAACAGCAATTCAGGTGTATTTCTGTATGGGCCCCCGGGAAATGGGAAGACCACGATCGCAAAATGCTTGCCTGCATGCCGTGGGCAAGACATATGGATTCCACATGCGATCATCGACGATGGAATGATCATCAAGTTCTTTGACGCTACGTACCATATCGGTTCGACCAATAAATCGACCAACGATCGCGTCATGGCCAATCAAGAGCACGATCGCCGATGGATTCGCGTGCGACGGCCCTCCGTCGTTGTAGGTGGTGAACTGACGATGGATAGTTTGGAGATCCGACACGATCCTCGAAGCAATACGTGCGAAGCGCCATTGCAACTCAAGAGCAATTGTGGATGTTTGTTGATTGATGACTTTGGTAGACAGCGTATCGCTCCAGCGGAATTGCTGAATCGATGGATTATCCCGCTAGAGAATCGCGTTGATTACCTGACATTGCCGACAGGAAAAAAGATCTCAGTTCCGTTTGAGCAGATTGTATTGTTTTCCACCAACTTGGAACCGGATTCATTAGTGGATGAAGCGTTTTTAAGACGTGTTCCATTCAAGATTCAGATCGCCGATCCGAGTGTCGAGGAGTTCATCGAACTGTTTCGTACCGTTTGCGAATCGATGGATATCGTCTGGCGTCCTGAGGCAATTGATCGAATGATCGACACGCATTACCGGAAAATGGGGCGGTCTTTCCGACGATGCCACGCTCGAGATCTGCTGCACCAAATCCAGTGCTTGGCAGCCTATCGAGGTAAACGTTGTGAACTCAGGAATGAGATCATCGACCAAGTTTGCCGGAATTACTTTGGGTCTGGTAATGTGTTAGACAAGAGCAACAAGGACCCGTCGGAGTTGGATCAAACCGGTAACAATCGAGACAACCACCCGATGAATTTGGCTGGGGAAGGGACGCAGGTTCTGCCTTTGGTATCTCCTGTTCCATCGAACACGCCACTCACTAGTGCGATCAACCTGTCGAATCGCTCCGGTAATGTTGGGAACGGGACTTTTCAGCCTTCATCGCCGAAGCCTCCGGTAGCAAACACTCCCTTTGGGATTTCAGAGATTCTCGGTGGGAGCAGCAACGA
>VGZN01000827.1 GCA_016872635.1 Planctomycetota bacterium
AAACGATCTGGTGCGGCGTCAAAACCATCGATGTCTTTGGAGGTTGCTTTGCCATGTTCTTACCTTACGCCGATCTTACCTTACGCCGTTGCCCGAGCCTTGATCCAATCCAACGCATCCTTCGTTACGACCAACTTGCGTGGACGCAACACCGAGAGTGCATTCAGATCGCTGACAGGACTGATCGTCAAGCCTTCAATATTTCGACCGCTCAGGTAAATATTCCGGTCGTTGGTTGCGGTCGCAAGCGTCTTGGTTACACCCTCCAACCCCAACGCCTTGAACGCCGAAGCCAACGACTTCGTCCGCGGCGACTCCATAGCCAACTTGTCAATCACCACTACCGAACCTGCTGACACCTTGGCGGCAATCGCCATGCGAGTTGCGGCCTGCACAGCCTTGCGAGGCAATCGATAATAGTACGACCGAGGCTGACGAGCATTCGCATGCCCACCACCGCGACGAACCGGAGTCCGCTTCGCACCCATCCGCGCGTTACCGGTCCCCTTTTGCTTGTACATCTTTTTGGTCGAACCAGACACCTCTCCGCGTGTCTTGGTTTTGTTGCTACCCTGACGATTGTTCGCCAAGTACATCACGACCACATCATGCAACAACTGCTTGCTCACCTTAGGAGCAATCGATTGTGGGTCGATTTCATAATCACCCACCTTGTTGCCAGCTATGTCATAAACAGGAAGTGTAACCATCGCGAACCTATTTGCTTTTGTTTCAAACCCGAACGGTGAAATCCAATTCCTTCGATCCACCCCTACGCCGATCCAGCGACAACCGCCAAACCAACTACCGCGAGCCTAGCCGACTTTGTTCGTTTCCTGAACAATCACATACCCACCGGCAGGACCAGGAACCGCACCTTTCACCAACAACAAATTCTTCTCGGCATCCACCCGCACCACTTTGAGATTCCTCATAGTAACACGATCCACACCGTAGTGACCAGCCATCTTCTTACCCTTGCGAACACGACCAGGATAGGTACCAGCAGCCGTACCACCAGGATGGCGATGAACCTTCTTCACACCGTGAGTTGCACGCTGGCCAGAGAAATTGTGTCGCTTTATCCACCCGGAGTAACCACACCCCTTCGAAGTACCAGTGACATCAACAGCCTTCACGCCGTCAAGCACCGACACCAAAACCTGCGACCCAACTTGATGATCACCGGAACCGCGAAACTCGCGAATAAACTTCTTTGGCTCACAATCAGCCTTGGCCAGAACAGCCACACCCGCAGCCTTCAAACGATCCGAACGCTTGCTCGAAATCGGAGCCACATGACCACGCTGCGATCGACTCGCCAAACGTCGTGGCTTGTCAGCAAACCCCAACTGCACCGCGGCATAACCATCGCGATCAACGGTCTTGACCTGCAAAACATGGCAAGGACCAGCCTCGATCACCGTCACCGGGACCACACGACCGTCTTGCTCGTAAATCTGCGTCATTCCGACCTTGCGGCCGAGTATACCTTTTCTCATTTGGTCAATTTCCGTAATCGCTTGCTTTGCGGGACTCACCGATAACACCACCCTCAACCCGAGAGCGAAATGAGCCGGTTGACGACCCGAATCGATGGTTACCCGCAAGGCTTCCGAACCATACGAGGGAAACCCATTGCGGAGTTATGAAACTACTACCGAGATGTCGCCTTAATTTTAATGTCGACACCCGCCGGAAGGCTCAACTTGTTGAGAGCCTCAATCGTTCGTGCAGTGGCTTGCTTGATGTCGATAAGACGCTTATGAGTCCGAATCTCGAACTGCTGCCGAGCCTTCTTGTCAATATGCGGACCAGAGAGAACCGTGTACCGCTCTATGCGGGTCGGCAACGGAATCGGACCATGCACTTCAGAATGCGTTCTCTTGGCGGTCTCTACGATCTCCA
>VGZN01000828.1 GCA_016872635.1 Planctomycetota bacterium
CGGTCGGCGCTCCGGTCCGGGTACGACCCGTCGAACCGCGATAGCAGCATCGGCTTCCGCCTTGCCCTGAGTTCCCCATCCGGAATCCCCAAGTAAGGTCAAGTCAGTCAGGAGAGCGGAGCCTGGGGTCGCAGGCACGGAGGGAGCGCGGCGGAGCAGCGACCGGAGATGCCGTAGACCGCAGGCGTAGCGGTCTTCAAAAGCCGGGGTGCAGGGGGCTATGCCCCCGCTCGCGTTATTTTTTCGATGTGGACTTTTTATCATCATGCCATTTCGTATTTTCCTGATTCCAGTACTTTACAGCGACGAAGCGACCGAGGAGCTGAACGCGTTTATCGCGGGTCATCGCGTTGCGCACATCGAACGCAAATGGATCGATCAAGGGGCTCAATCCGCTTACGTGTTTTGCGTCGAATACGTGCTTGCTTCGCCAACACGCGATGGCAACCCGAGATCGCAACTGAGCCGAAACCGGATCGATTACAAGACGATTTTAAGTCCCGATGAATTCACAATCTTCTCGCTGCTTCGCGAGCTGCGCAAGGAGTTGAGCCAGCAAGAAGGGGTACCGGTGTTTGCCCTCTTCAGCAACGAACAACTGGCTCGAATGGTCCAGCGTCGATGTTCATCCAAGGCCGATTTGCTCGGTATCGAAGGCATTGGCGAAGCCAAAGTGGAAAAGTACTCTGAGAAGTTACTCGCAACCCTCTCAAAGTTTGCATCGCCACCCCCGAGTTCGGACCTGCCATGAAGCGAGTCGGCGGAATGTACGAGCCGATTCTGGGGCTCGATAATCTCCTCGTCGCTTTTCATCGCGCGGCGCGGGGTAAGCGCTATCGAGCGGAAGTCCGTGAGTTTCAGGACGGTTTGCCCAACTGGCTGGCCACCATAGCGGACAGGCTTTCTACAGACAGTTTCGCGTTCGGACGGTTTCACCAGTTTTTGATTCACGATCCGAAGGAACGAATCATTACGGCTCCCTGTTTTGAAGAGAGGGTCGTGCATCATGCCATTATGAATGTCTGCGAACCGGTGCTCGACCGCTGGCTAATCGATGACACGTTTGCCTGCCGCATCGGCCGTGGCCGCGAGGCCGCGGTCGAACGGGCAATGCAGTTTTGCCGCGCACAGCCTTGGTGTCTCAAACTGGATGTTCGCAAGTACTTCGATAGCATCGACCACGATCGATTGCTTAGTCTGCTGACCCGGAGGTTTAAAGAGGTCCCGCTCCTGGAGTTGTTTCATCGGATTGTGCGTTCTTTTCGTGGAGCGCAAGGAATGGGTCTGCCGATTGGCAGCCTGATGTCGCAGCACTTTGCCAATTTCTATTTGGGCTGGCTTGATCGTTACGTCAAAGAGGCGTTGCAGGTACGTGGTTACGTCCGCTACATGGATGATATGCTGCTCTGGGGCGACGATCGACGGGAGTTGCAACACGTCCAGGGCGAGTGCGAGCGTTTTGCCGGCGACGAACTGAGGCTGGAATTCAAACCTGCACAGATTCGACGTGTCGAGCGCGGGATTAGTTTTCTTGGTTGCCGATTATTTCCGACGCACGTCGAGCTGAATCGACGGAGCAAGCAGCGATGGCAGCGGAGGGTTCGCTTCCTGGAGAAAGCCTATCGGCTGGGACTTTTATCGGATCTGGATTTGCAGAAACGACTCACATCGTTGACAGCGTTTGCCAAAAGCGGCAGAGTGCGGAGTTGGAAGTTTCGGACTTCTGTGTTAGAACCGTGGCAGGTGGACGAACCTTAAGGGCTCGAACCGCGTGAACCGTGGCGGCAGTTGGAACAACGAGGCCGCGAATTGTCGGTCGGCGAACCGGAACAGGAACAACCCGTCGAACCGCAACAACAACAACGGCTTCCGCGTTGCCCTGAATTCCAACGGACGAAAAAGCTGGA
>VGZN01000829.1 GCA_016872635.1 Planctomycetota bacterium
TCTGAACGTCAGGCGGCTGTAGCATCGTGTAGCCAAGCTGGTACATGAAGTACGAGTTGTAGCGAGCGCCTTGTGGCCCTGCTCCTGCAGGTTGCGGCTGAACCAAGTTTTGTTTGGTTGTTTTTCTAAGCCGAGCGGTCGAAACTGAGTTGTAGCTATACCCCCAATCCTTCGGAGTCTTGTTTGGAGGTTGGCTTGCATTCGTATCGATGGTCGCTTTCGTCGCGGCCGACTGCTGGGTCCCACCATCTTTGTAACGCGACTGGAACGCAATGGTACTGCCACCGTTATCCTCAGGATCATCGGCTTGTTGGGCTTCGCCATTGAACACCGTCAGATCGATAGAAATCCAATCAACGGTGATGTATGGATTATTGACAGGATCGTATGGCATGTTCGGATCGGCCAATCGCTGGAGAAATGCTGTTCGAACATTTGGATAAGTCCCCGTCTTGTTCATAGCATTTCCGCCTGATGGGGTCAGTACAGGATTGATCGTTGCGGAATAGTCGAATGGTTCATCCGGGAATTTTCCGACGGGCGCCCCTTTGCAATCCACCCAGGAATCTGGCGGAATCTGGGTATCACCATATCCATAACGGTTATCGGAGCGGTCTGCCAATTTGTCGTCCGAGTTCAACCGCACCAGTGGTTTGCGACTTGCAGTCCAGTAGCCTTCGCCTGCGATTGGATTTGGCATCGAGACGTTCATGCCGACGCCATTTTGGAAGCAGTCAGCCCATCGACTACCTGCTGGTGGCAGTGGTGTTTCCGAAGGTACATCGGCAGCACAAACAATCCCCTTAGGTGCCTTAACCGCGTTCGACCACTCTGGTCTGTATCGGAACACTGATTCGCCATTGAGCAAGGTCGTCAGAACACTATCTGTTTTTAAGATGATGCTCTGATGGCTTGGGGAATTAATCGGACGATTGCTACCGATAGACGCTTTGAGCAACCTGGAACTCCAGGGAGTACCATCATCGGGATTGTGGGTCAATGAACCGATGACGGTTTCGGTGCGAGGGCCGAGAACCAGGTAGCTTCCTCCATCGAGCAGGACATCATCCCCCGTTGTTTGCGTCCGGTTGTAATAGATCTTGTGGCGTTTTTGGGGGTTCTGGTCATTGGTATTGTCGTTCCCTTCAAGGTTGGGAATTCGATTGTAGGTGTTTGGTTCCTGGGTAGTGAACCAAATCATCCGTTCGAACTCGAGACCCGTCGTGGCTATCGTGGAGAAATCCGTAAGCAGACCATTCCCTAGATTGACTTCTGGAATATTGCTGTCCTCGTCCCCTGCCAACGCTGAGTTCTTGCTGAATTGGAAATCGCGTTTGTCCATCTTGCTAGGATCGGCATCCTGGTATATCGCATTGGGTTGCTGTGCTGCACCAGCCGAACCAGGGCTCGTCATTGGGTTGATACCAATTCGCCAGACCGGTTGAGCTCCCCAATAGGCACTGCTCGGCGCGAGTTTGCCGATGTTTAGCCGAACAGGGGTATTCGGTCGGATGTCGTAGAGGGACGAAGGAACACCAGGGATCTTCTTGTCTTCGGGAACGTAGGTTGTCCTAGGTGCATAAAGCTCAAGGTAGAGTGAGCCCTTCGGAAATCGGTACTGATCCATATTCGGATCTGGATTCATGGCATCGTTGGTAGCCTTGCCCGGTCCATCATCAAGATCGGTATCGCGAAGACTTTTGTCGTGAAGGGCTAATGATTCCGTGAGGAGCAATTCTGGATTCTCCATACCGAACACGACACCGATGAAAGGCCGTTGAGTTGCATCCGGTGCCCAAGAATTGTTGCCAGCGTTAAAGACCATCAACCGATCGGGAGCCCAGTAGGCTTGGCGGTTAATCCCAAGTCCCGAATCATTAATTCCGAACGGGAAAATATCATATTC
>VGZN01000830.1 GCA_016872635.1 Planctomycetota bacterium
TGCGTCGATCGAGAAACAAATTGCAGAGATCGAGGCGAAAATAAAATTGGTGCTCGATAGCGTTCGGGCGACGTTCGTCGCGGAGGGTAAACAGTCTGAAGCGGATCCGAATGCTTTATCGAATCCTGATCCGTTAAAGCAGGAGTTGACTGCCAAGAGCGAGACGGAGGATCGCAAGCCACCGACGGACGCAGAATTACGCGCGAAGTTGACCGAATCGCAACGACTCGAACAGGATCAGTGGCGAGGAGAGATCGATCGATTGCGTATGGAACTTCGTAAACCAACGATCGGTTTGTTGATGAAGGATAATAAAGATGCGGTCGATACAATTCGAATTTTGTACCAAGGCGACCACCATTCGCCACGTGACGAGGTTCAACCTGGGTTTCCATCGGTTCTGTTTGCAGGTTCTCCCGAATTTGCGGAGACCCATTCCACATCGTCGACAGGGCGGAGGCTCACGTTGGCCCGATGGATGGTTTCACGAGAAAACCCGTGGACAGCTCGGGTGATTGTCAATCGAGTTTGGCAAGGATTGTTTGGCGAAGGTATTGTTTCTACGGCTAATGATTTCGGTGTCACCGGAGCCGCACCCAGCAATCCTGAGCTCTTGGATCATTTAGCGACCTACCTGCGAGATTCCCATTGGTCGATCAAGTCGCTGGTTCGTTACATCGTTACATCCCGAGCTTATCGAATGAAGGCGACTTCGATCGTACAGGATGCGTCGGGGGCTATGGGGGAAACGATTTCGATGCGGAGCGGCTTAAAGAGGATGAGTGCTGAACAATTGAGGGATGCGGTGCTGCAAGTCGCAGGGCTCTTGCAATCACGCACCAAGGGGCCTCCGGTTTGGCCGCACCTGAGCGAGGATGTGTTGCAAGCCAACCCAGCAATTCTCGACGATAATGAAACGAAGACGAAGGGATGGTATCCATCCCCGGAAAACGACCAATCGGTTCGTACGATTTACCTTGTCCAGAAAAGAACGTTACGGATCCCCTGGTTGGAAACCTTCGATTTGCCAGAAAATACCGTCTCTTGCCCAAAGCGAGAAGTTTCAATCGTCGCCCCTCAAGCGTTGTCGTTGCTGAATAGCGAGTGGGTCGAGCACGCGGCGACTGTGTTGGGGAACGAGTTGCCGGTGAAGTCTTCTGAAGCATCGAGTACCGACGGCGATGAGTGGATTGTTCGACTATTTGAACGGGTATTATCGCGAGTTCCAAAGCAGAGTGAACTGCATGCTTGCCGTGAGTTCTTGCGTGAGCATGCCAGGGCTGAATTGGTTCTCGTCGTGCTCAACACCAACGAATTTGCATTCGTTCCTTAGATGCAATGGCAGATTCAATCCAGTTAGAGATGGCCGATCGGGTTGGGTAAATCTACCTGGGTCGGTTTCTCTATTTGGTTCCATAATCTAAGATTTTTAAAGGTTATCGTGGCGGTGCTCCGCTGTGGATCCCACGTCGTTCGAGAGCCCGATGGAAGCGTGTTTCATCATTTTCGTGCAGGTAATAAAAGTGGTTGGATACGTAGTCGAGGGAGTTCGAGCGTGATCATTCAAAAGTTGTATTGCACAGCATTAGCATCGTTAGTGTTGATCGTTTTTCTATCGCCGAATGGTTTGTTAGCACAGCAACAGGAGAACGTAAGGGAGTCGGGTAAGCCCACCATTTATTTCGGCGGGGATATCCTCACCATGCGCGGGTTGCAGCCGGAGTATGTTGAGGGACTCGCGATCAAGGATGGAAAGATTGTTGCTGCAGGAGCGTTTGCGGACTGCAGGAAAGTTGCTGGATCAGATGCAAAGATTGTTGATCTCGGAGGAAAGACGCTGCTTCCTGGGTTTATCGATAACCATGGCCACTTTGTCTACTTCGGCAAGAATCTCATCGATGCT
>VGZN01000831.1 GCA_016872635.1 Planctomycetota bacterium
CAAGTTGCCCGAGGATGTGCTTTACCTGATCGATATCGATCCAATTGATATGCTCTAATCGGACAGGTCGGCTTGGTCGATTAGTGGTGTAACGGCCCGCATCGAAACGGCCCGTATCGAAACGGCCCGTATCGAAACGGCCCGTATCGAAATGGCCCGTACTGCTGCGATTTGAATTACGGTGATTTGATTTACTGCGAGAGAACGATCATGGTGTTTTGGGTACGACGACTGGCATTGATCGTGGGCATCGTAACGTGGATGCATCAGAGCGTTTCTGCGGATGAAATCATCACGGATGTTCCTCGACAGCCCTTCGAGGCGGCAGCCAAGAGGCTGGTCGAAGCCATGAAATGGCTCGGTGAACCACTCACCGATGTGGACGCCGAGTTGCAGAAGCTGGAGTCGAGTATCGATGATCCGGCGGTTGTCCGCGACATCCAGAAGTCTCTGGATTCGCTTTGCTTAGCGGTGGTTTCCATCAATCCCGAGAGTCGGGTTAAAGTTTCTGCTGGGCCAGCAAGCCCCCTGTTGCTCGAGAAGGGGTGGCGAACTTTTTTGATCAAGGTCGTGAATGAAGCCGGAGTGACCGCCCCGCTTCGCTGTACGAGCCCGCAATCCCAACGCATGGTCGTGCCGAGTACCTCGGCGGCTGACCCACCCATGAAAATATCACCCGCCGAAGCTGCTCGGCGTTGGTTGGATATCGCGATGCCTATCCAAGAGCCCATGGTGGCGAATTTATCCGGGCTCAAGGTCGAGTATCGAGTGATACAACTTTACAGTCGAGATTCAGGGCCCCGCGAAGGGACACTGCAATTCGATGTTGGGCAAGGGACCCAAGATCTTGGTTTTCGAAGCGAATTACCGATCCTCTTTCGAGCCATGGAAAGCCAGTCAGTGACTGTTAAAGTGCGGGATCATGACGGCAAGCCAACGACGTGTGCGCTGTTGATCCGAGATCAACAAGGTCGTGTTTATCCGAATCCTGCTCGCCGTTTGGCCCCCGATTTCTTTTTTCATCCCCAAATCTACCGCGCCGATGGGGAATCGGTAATCTTGCCGGCAGGTAGGTATTCCATCACGGCGTCGCGTGGACCTGAATACATTCCGATACAAGTAGAGATGACCGTTCCGTCGAAAGGCGATGCGCCCATCATCGAGATTCAACTCGAGCGTTGGGTACATATGGCAAGCCTCGGGTGGTTCTCCGGGGACCACCATGTCCACGCAGCAGGCTGCGCCCATTATGAAAATCCAACCCAAGGAGTGACACCTGAAGACATGATGCGCCACATCACGGGCGAAGATCTGAATGTGGGTTGCGTCCTCAGTTGGGGGCCATGCTGGTACCACCAGAAACAGTTTTTTGATGGGAAGGTTTCCAAGCTTTCTCGCAGTGACTACTTGATGCGGTACGACGTGGAAGTGAGTGGATTCCCGTCATCGCATGCAGGGCATTTGTGCTTGTTGAATCTCGTCGAAGATGATTATCCCAACACAAAGAAGATTGAGGATTGGCCGACATGGACGATTCCCATTCTCAAGTGGGGGCAAGAACAAGGTGGAGTGGTCGGTTACAGCCACAGCGGGTGGGGTTTGGCTTTGCCGGATTACTTGCCAGATGGTTCGCGCGGCGATCTACCGAGTACTTGGGGAGGCGCCAAATCAGGGAGTCGTGGACGTGCAGCCGACCGGCTACCGGATTATGCGATGCCACCTTTCGATGGGATTGGAGCGAACGAGTACATCGTGGCAGCCCCCAACGATGCGTGCGACTTCATCAGTACCGTCGATACCCCTGCCGTTTGGGAACTCAACATTTGGTACCACACGTTGAATTGCGGTTTGAGAACGCGTATCAGTGGCGAAACCGATTTTCCGTGCATCTATGGAGAGCG
>VGZN01000832.1 GCA_016872635.1 Planctomycetota bacterium
TGGGCCCTTCCAACACCTCACCCTTGGCCATGAAATGCTTCACCTCCCTGAAAATCCAAGGATATCCGATGCTCGCCCTGCCTATCATGATCCCATCCACCCCATAGCGATTTCTGTATTCCAATGCCTTCTGTGGCGTATCGATATCGCCGTTCCCAAAAATGGGAATCTGTATCCTGGAATTATTCTTCACCTTCGAAATCAACGTCCAGTCCGCCTCGCCCTTGTACAACTGCACCCGCGTTCTGCCATGAATGGTTAAAGCCTTAATCCCCACATCCTGCAATCGCTCCGCCACCTCTTCGATGTTCTTCGTGCTATCATCCCAACCCAACCGTGTTTTTACCGTTACCGGCAAAGAGGTGCTTTTCACCACGGCCGATGTCAATCGAACCATCAAATCAATGTCCTTCAACACCCCCGCACCCGCGCCCTTGCAAACCACCTTCTGCACCGGACAACCAAAATTGATGTCCAACAAATCCGGCTGCGTAGCATCCACAATCTTGGCCGCCAAACCCATGGCCTCCTCGTCGCCCCCGAAAATTTGGATGCCTATCGGACGTTCATAATCGAAAATATCCAGCTTTTGTAGACTCTTAACCGCATCGCGAATCAACCCCTCACTACTGATAAACTCGGTGTACATCAAATCGGCCCCATGCTGCTTGCACACATACCGAAACGGCGGATCACTCACGTCTTCCATGGGTGCCAACAACAACGGAAATTCTCCCAACGCTATGTCGCCAATTTTTACCAACTTTGCTGCAAAGTTACGGATGCTTTCACAAACCCCTTCCACCAATCCACTTAGAAATCTGTGGGGCGTAGGCGCCCTGCTCTTCACCATCATCGTTTTTAGCTTGGTGGGCTTAGGCCTCTCCCAACTCATGGGCAAAGTCCTCTACGGGTTAACAGCCGAACAAACCTCGCAATTGCTCAACCACCCTTCGCGTACCGCCTTGGGCATCAACGTATTGCGCTGGGGCAACTTACTGCAATTCACCGCCTTCATGGCCATACCCGCCCTGCTCATTACCCTCATCGCACAATACAAACCCAACGAAATTGGCGGCTATACCCAATCGTTGAGCCCTAAAAAACTCCTGGGCTCCACCCTCCTAGCCATCGGCATGATCCCGCTTGTGGCCCTGTCTACTGCGTTTTTCAAACACCTTCCGCTGGGTGATTTTTCCCGGGCGTTTGCGCTGCTCGACACCAAACGTCAAGCCATTTTTGAGGCGATGCTCGACATGGAAACCCTCCCAGAACTCTTTGTCTGCCTGTTCATCCTGGCCCTCATGCCCGCCCTGTTTGAGGAATATGTCTTCCGCGGACTCATCACCACCCTGGCCGCGCAAAGTTTTCAAAAACGACGGAGCGCCGTACTCTTTCAAGCTTTCGTTTTCGCTACCATCCACTTTTCGCCCTTCGAATTCATGGGCATTTTCGCCATGGGCTTGCTCTTCGGACTGGTCTATGTCGCCACCGGCTCGCTCTGGTATTCTACCCTCTCGCACTTCATTTTCAACGGCAGCACCGTGCTCATGCACTTCCTCGCACTACAGCAATTCCAAAAAACAGGTATTTTCTTCAACGCCGAAGCTTGGTTAGCCCAACCCGCCGTAAACATTTTGGCCATTCCGATTACATCAGCCGGACTTTTCCTCACCCTCAAAAAATAACGCCATGAACAATTTCACCCTGCGCGCCATCTCCGGATTTTTCTATGCGATAACCGTTGTGGGTTGTATCCTGCTTTCACCCGCTACTTTGTCGATACTCATGTTTGTCATCGCATTTTTCTGCGCCTTCGAATGGGCCCGGATTCACGAGGCAAGCAAACGTGCGGCCCGGGGATTTGGCCTATACACTTGGCTGTTTTTATCGCC
>VGZN01000833.1 GCA_016872635.1 Planctomycetota bacterium
GTCGATGCGGTTGATGAATTCAGGCCGGAAGCGGGTTCTCAGCAGGGCATCCAGTTGAGTTGGCGTCGTTGGGTCCAAGCCCAGGTCGTCGTCCAACCCCAAGCCTACCCCAAGGTTGGAGGTCATGATGAGGATGGTGTTGCGAAAATTCACGGTGCGCCCATGATTGTCGGTGAGGCGGCCCTCATCCAAGACCTGAAGGAGTAGATTGAACACATCGCTATGGGCTTTCTCAATTTCATCCAACAGCACAATGGAATAGGGCCTGCGTCTGACGGCTTCGGTCAATTGACCGCCTTGTTCGTAACCGATATAACCCGGGGGTGAACCGATGAGTCGGGAGACGCTGTGCTTCTCCTGGTATTCGCTCATGTCGATACGGACGATGGCTTGCTCATCGTTGAGAAGCAGCAGGGCCAGGGCTTTGGTTAATTCGGTTTTGCCAACGCCGGTGGGTCCCATGAAAAGAAAAGAGCCCACCGGGCGGCCCTCATCCTGCAAGCCGGATCGGCTTCGTCGCACCGCTTCGGCGACCGCTCGAACAGCCTGTTCTTGGCCAATCACGCGGCGATGCAATTCTTCTTCCAGATGCAGCAACTTGGTTTTTTCGGTTTCCAACATACGCTGTACAGGAATTCCGGTCCATCGGGCGACAACTTCGGCAATATCCTCGGATTCAACAAGTTCGCGCAGGAGTTTGCCCTCCCCTTCGGTATTTTTCTGTTGTTCCAAATACGTCCTGAGCTCGTCTTCGACGGCTTTCATTCTTCCATATCGAATCTCGGCAACCAGACCGTAATCCGCTGTTCGTTCGGCTTGTTCTGCTTGCAGCTTGAGTTGTTCCAATTTGAGTTTGCATTGTTGAATTTGTTCCACCACCTTCTTTTCACTCTGCCAACGCTGGGCGAGGTCCTCGGCTTCTTTCCGGATTTTGTTCAAGTCCAACTCCAGGGTTTGGACTTTGTCCTGATTATTTTCCCGAAGCATGGCTTCTTTTTCGATCTCGAGCTGCATGAGTTTGCGGTTGAGTTCATCCAGCGCCTCGGGCATGGAATCAATTTGAATACGAAGGCGGGAGGCGGCTTCATCCACCAAGTCGATGGCCTTGTCCGGAAGGAAACGATGCGGGATATAGCGTTCGGACAAATCCACGGCGGCGATGATGGCTTCGTCACGGATTTGGATGCGGTGGTGGTTTTCGTACCGTTCCTTGAGCCCACGCAATATGCTGATGGCATCGGCACGGTCCGGTTCTTCGATCAAGACTTGCTGGAATCTGCGCTCCAGGGCTTTGTCTTTTTCAAAGTATAGTCGGTACTCGTCTAAGGTCGTCGCGCCGATGGCCCGAAGTTCTCCTCTGGCCAAAGCCGGTTTGAGAATATTGGCGGCATCCATGGCGCCCTCCCCACCTCCGGCACCGACCAAGGTATGGATTTCATCAATAAACAAGATGACCTGACCATCGCTTTGGGTGACCTCAAGAATTACGGCTTTGAGCCTCTGCTCAAACTCACCTTTGTATTTGGCACCCGCGACCAATGCGGCCATATCCAGGGCATAAACCTCCTTGGTTTTAAGCGTCTCCGGGACATCGGCTTTCACGATGCGCTGGGCAATTCCTTCGGCGATGGCGGTTTTGCCCACCCCTGGCTCTCCAATGAGGAGGGGGTTGTTTTTGGTTCGACGGGTCAAAATCTGAATGACGCGACGAATTTCCTCATCCCTGCCGATGACTGGGTCCAGTTTGCCTTCTGTAGCCAGGGCATTGAGATTGCGGGCATATTTGGCCAGGGCCTGGTATTGGGAATCTTTGGATGCTTCCATGATGGTTTGTCCTTTACGTAATTTGAGAAATAGACGGTGAAGAAAGGTGGAACTTAATCCGTTGCTGC
>VGZN01000834.1 GCA_016872635.1 Planctomycetota bacterium
CCGGTCAAACGCAATCGCCGCAGAGAATGTGGCGTAACCAGGGCGTCCACCCGAGCGGCGGATCGGGGCGGAATCAGAATGGAGAGTCACTTGGCCGCCGCCGGGTGACGCCTGTCGTTATCCCACCAGAGTGCTTCGATGCTCGCCCCGAGACTTGAGAGCTGGATGCGATCAGCACATGAAATTGGCACCGTGGAATTCAACGATGCTGATTTGGTTGCCTCAAGATTTCCGCATGACATTCCCGAGTCCTACACGCCAATCGGGTTGTTCGATTCGGATGCACTATGCATTGACGTTGAAACAAATGAAATTTGCATTCTGGATCATGAAGTGAAAGATCGGAAGCTTTGCTTGGCTGCCCAGAACCAAGAATCATTCGTAACTGCTATGCTACTGGTCCAAAAGTACTTCGATGATTGTGCTCACGATCTAGAATCGGATGACGAAGCTTCGGCCGAGGCTATTGCGGTAGAATGTACTCAGTTAGCGGGTGGTGACCAATTTCGCTCATTCTTTTGCTCTTTGATTGGCGCATGAAGAAAGCGGGATAACCAAATGTTGGACCGAAGCCCCCGACGGTCCGTTTCGAAATGGAAGCCGTGTTGACGGGGGGTCGGTCAACATTGCCGTTAGGGCCAAGACGCTTCATACCATGCAATTCGCCGATATCGAAATCTCGCTGAACGGTGATGACGACACGCCTCGGCAATTGTTTGACGAAGCAGGTCTATTGACCACTGATATCTTCATTTACAACGGCGATATTCACCCCGCGTTGTACCGAGTGTTCCGGCAGCACATCGGGCATTCAAGTTTTAAGAAAGCCTTGCTTTTGCTCACGACGCCGGGAGGCGACGCCGATGCCGCATACCGTATTGCGCGGAATTTCCAAGAGTCCTATGAGCAATTCACCGTTGCAGTCTGGGGGCATTGCAAAAGCGCTGGGACTCTGTTGGCCATAGGTGCCACGGAACTTGTGATTGAACAGTGTGGTGAACTTGGACCGCTCGACGTCCAAATATTTCGCCCTGATGAGTTCATTCGAAGAAGTTCCGGCCTCTCCGTAACGCAAGCGTTGGAGTTCATTACCAAAAAGGCATTCGATCTGTGGGAAGAATCATTTTTGCAGGTTCGCCAGAGAAGCGGCGGACTGATAACGACGAAGACTGCGTCTGAAATTGCGTCACAATTGGCAATTGGGCTATTCTCACCGATCACCGAGAAAATCGATCCAACTTGGGTCGGTGAATTGCAACGATCCGTCGACGTGGCTTTTCACTACGGCCTTCGGTTGGGCATGAGTCCCGATGCACTCAACGCTTTGATTCAGGGGTTTCCATCTCACTCGTTCGTAATCGACTTCCGCGATGCCAAGAAGCTTTTCAAGAGCGTTCGGCGGCCAAGTGACGGTGAGCGATTCCTGTTTCAGAACGTCCTCCAATCGAGTTCAAAGGAGTTTCCAGGTGACTTTCTCCAGGACTACATCAAGGAAGATTTGTTGATGCGGCTTACAATCAGCGTGGCGTCAACTCCCGATCAAGAGGTCAAAGGCACAAATGAAAATCACAATCAAGAAAATTCAACAACTCCACGTCGAAGACGAAGTCGCGCGAACGCCAGTGCAAAAGATGGCGGTTCGCAAGACGAAAAAGAAGATAAAGCTCAGTGATCCCGGAAAAGGCCCTAACAAGGCGGTCAACCCGAGCGGCGGATCGGGCGGATTCTGAAATCGAAGTCTTTTTGCCGCCGCCGGGTTACCTTTTTCGTTCGGCCAATTACTCGGTTCTTCCGGGAATTTCGTGGCAAGGGGGCCTGGATCCCGGAAAATCATCGGTTTTACTCCAGGGAACGTGCTGGTCCCGGCCCCCGCGGCGCCCCC
>VGZN01000835.1 GCA_016872635.1 Planctomycetota bacterium
ACAACCGTCTTGGACTTTAAGAAATGCCCTGGTCCGATCTCCCCAACTCTGCGCTGGTTTAAATTCGACGGATTCATCAATGGGAGCATGGACCACTTGGACCGTTGGCGATGTGGAGCCTGCTTCTTCCAGAAGCTCGGGCAATTTCCATTTGGCCTCGGTACCCGCGACCAGATGTACCCCAGGAATTTGGGCGATTTGTTCCGGTTGCAACTGGGCATAACATCCCACGACCACAACCTTGGCTTGTGGGGAATGTTTCAACGCCTGCCGAACAACCCTGGCACATTTGCGATCGGCCTTGTCGGTCACTGAACAGGTGTTGATGATGTAAACATCAGCCCCCTCTTCGAAATTTACGGGGGCATAACCACGGTCTTCGAAGGTTTTGCGGATGCTCAGACCGTCGGCATAATTCAATTTGCAACCCAAGGTGTACACGGCCACCTTGGCTTGGCCCTCCTTGGTATCCAGAGCCTGCAAATCCCCTGCGATCTCCGATATAGAATACGAATTCACGGATATTCCTCTACGCCTTAGATCCTTTGTCGGTGTTCATTGCGCGCAGGCGAATGCCGGTGATGACTTTCTTGGTATGCCTTGGAAAATCCCCGGACATCATCCAAGTATAATAGGAAGGATCGCGGGCAAAGACCTCGGACACCGATTGACCTTTGTATTTGCCGAAAGCGAAGAGTTCCACCCCCTTGTCGTTGCGAACGATGCGCCCTGCCAAATCCACCGATTTGTTGTTACGAGAAGTGAAACGATGCAGGAAATCCACGTTGCCTTGCAGGTCCTCGTAGCGGTTGAGCTGTTGCAACAGGATCATGCAGGTGGCCCGGGCATCGGCGGCGGCCGAATGCGCATTCACCAATTCCTCCCCGCAATAAAAACGCAATGCAGCCTTCAAATCACGGGGTTCTTTCTTGTGAAAAATCGCCTGAACATCCACCATACGGGCATTGGAAATATCCAGATCCATATCGATGCGCAACATTTCGTCCATCAAGAAGGGTAAATCGAAATACGCGGAATTATACCCTGCCAAATCGGCCTGATCAAAAAAACGAATCAATTGAGGTGCAAATTCCTCAAGCGTGGGCATGTCAACAACATCCGCATCGTAGATGCCATGAATTTTGGAAACCTCCTCGGGGATGGGGATACCAGGTTGCAGCCTTTGCTCCAATTCTTCCACGGTACCTTCCGGATGGACTTTGACCCCCGCAAATTCAACGATGCGATCTTGACCGATATTCAAACCGGTCGTTTCCAAATCAAAAAACAGCAGGGGCCTGCTGAGGGTTAATCGCCCTAAATCCAAGTTTACCATTCGCTAATTTCCTTTTCCCAAGGCCATGAAGACCATGAACCTGAACTCATCATCAACAGGGGCCGATACGCTGATTGGATACGAACCCAATCTTGCAGGGCCTGGAGGTCGTCGAAGACCTTGAGATCCTTGCGTCCGAAGGCTTTCACCAGAAAGTCGGCATCGAGACTCCTCCCTTGTTTACGTTGGGCCACTTCTCCGGAACAATACACCGCAGCCACTGCAGGGACATTCATCGTTCCTTGGTATTCCGGGATAAAGTCCGGATTCAAACTCGAGAAACTGTGCAATTCCAGGACTGCGGTAAAGTCAGCCCCGAATTGTTCGTGGACCGCCTGCACCGAAGCCGATACCTTGGAAGGTGAATGCGCAAAATCCCGGATGACCGTCTGACCGGAACCGGTGGTCATCCGTTCCAATCGCCTGGATGCTCCCGGAAAAGAAGCAATCGCTTGGTAAAAATCCACCTTTTCGATACCGGCCATGGCGGTGAGCTGCCTGGCGGCGGCGATATTGTGCATATTGTGTTTGCCAAAGACTTGCAAG
>VGZN01000836.1 GCA_016872635.1 Planctomycetota bacterium
ATACCATTTCCCTTGACCATAATGGAGCATCGCACCCGGGGCAAATCGTTGTCGCAGTCGTTTGATCAATTCCCCAGACATCCAACGCTTATTCACCCCTACGGCAGAATTATTCCATTCATCTCCGTCCATATCATCCATCGAAACGAACGTAGGCTCCCCACCAAACGTCAGCCGCATGTCATCTCGACTCAATTGAACATCGATCGCATTTCCAAGCCGATCGATCCGCATCCATTGATCGTCGGTGTACGGTTTGGTCGAACGCGGGTCTTCGTGCATCCGAGTGACCGACATCGAAAAGGAAAAATCGCACTCGGCTTGATCGACGGTGCCAGTGATCGGTGACGCGCTCGATGGATCAGGAGTGCATGCCAGTGGAAGATGACCTTCACCGCACAGCAAACCGCTCGTCGGGTCCAATCCAACCCATCCCGCTCCCGGTAAGTAGATCTCTGTCCACGCATGCAGATCCGTGAAATCTTTTTCTGGACCGCTCGGACCCTCTAACGAACGGATGTCAGGCGCTAGCTGGATCAGGTATCCCGATGCAAAGCGTGCCGCAACCCCCAATCGCCTAAAGATTTGAACCAGCAACCAAGCCGAATCACGGCATGAACCGCATCTCTTCTCAAGGGTCTCCTCAGGGGTTTGAACCCCAGGCTCCATGCGTATCTCGTATCGAATCTCTTGATGCAACCGCCTGTTGATGTCGATGATCGCGTCGATGGTAGGTTGGGGTGTCAAATCGATACCGGCAACCCAATTCGTCAATCGCTCCGTTGCCGGCAATGATTGAAGATAGGGAGCGAGTTCCTTTCTCAGCCAATCCTCGTACGGAAACGGAAATTTCTCAGCATAGGACTCCAAGAAAAAATCGAAAGGATTGATCGCGGTCATGTCCGCTACCAAATCCACTTCGACTGAGAACTGTCTCGTCGGTTTCGGGAATACCAATCGAGCTAAATAATTACCTTGTGGGTCTTGCTGCCAATTGCAAAAGTGATCACCAGGGGTGACATGCATCGAATAACTGTAGATCTTGGTGCGGCAATGTGGGGCGGGTCTAAGACGCACGATTTGCGGGCCAAGAGATACCAGACGGTCATACCGATAAACGGTCTCATGGTGCAATGCTACGCGTATACTCATGGATAACGATCCGACCTTCCTCGTTTTGAAAGCGGTTGCTGCTCGATCGCAAATGAAACCAAAGTAATCCTTCGCGCTCTAGGGACAAACTCGACCAGTTTGAAACGCTCACAACATATATGCACGTGGTTTCTTCTGAGACAGGATGTGGCCTGACGGGAACTCTTGGCTACGATTCCGTGAGCTAATTATGACGCAGTTGCGTGAATGATTTCACGAACGAACGCCGGGTATAGGATGAAGGGCTTGTGCATGTTCGTGCAAGAGAGAAAAGCCCTGCAGACGATGTATAATACCTAAAAGGCCGGGCACAGGGAGCCAAACACCATCCCAGCAAATTGCAAGATCATGTTTGCTTCGACTCCACATAGTGTTTCGTGCTGAGCCATCGAACTCCCCAACGTTACCTGCCACAGGCTGGCCGTCCGCGATTCCAAGGCATTGCCGCCAAAAAATAAGCCATCCCGCACCAGTCGGTGACGCCAGCAAACGTGAGCCCCGCACCGATGAACGCACAAAGTCCAAAAAACCACGGATGAACAAAGGTACCTAGCAAAGCCCCGACCAAAACCAATAGCCCCGCAGCGATTCGAACCTGCCTCTCAATGCTGATCCCCCCTTTACCTCTCACCACCGGTAATCCTGCCCCCAAGCATGCGTTAGTCCCCCCCACGACATCGACCACTTTAATACCCTCAGCCGACAATTT
>VGZN01000837.1 GCA_016872635.1 Planctomycetota bacterium
GAAATCATCATGGTCCAGCGCAACACTACTTGTCCCCGCTGCGACGCTCTTCCTAAGGGCTTCTAATTCCCATTCAGGATAGAGGTTATGGGAAACGATTTGCCCACGGCCTGGGGGGGATAATTCAACCACAAGATTCCTACGTTTCAGATCATCAAATAGCCTCTTCAATTCCTCCAGGTCTGCAACCGGTTCCATGCGAGATGCACGGGTACGGAGTTCTCCCAAGGTTTGCTCACCCCGCAGCAGGAGTTCCGTCATGATTGCACCCTCGACCTTGCTAATGCCGAGCCAGTTGTATGCATAATGCCGGACTTTGATGACACGACCACTCCCTTGAACGATCGTAACCGCCCCAATGGTTCGAAGTTCATCGACGATCGTCTCGATCTGCTCTTCGGTATAATTCGCGAAGGGAGTTCGATTGCTTTTCTGATTGCATCCTGTCATCAACCCTTTAAAAGTCATCGGATAGACATCGGGGGTGGTCTTCGATTTTTCCATCAACGTCCCCAAAACTCGCCGTTGCTTTGCGGTCAATGGTTTCCACTGCGGATCGGCAGAGGAGAAGGAGGGTTGTGATTCGTCCATGGATTTCCCCTAAAAAAGTTGGCTTGCCCCAAGCCGGTGATTGTACTCCATCGCCTGCATTCGTCGCAGGGAGTATCATCAGATTCCCGAAAGCGCAAGCCTGATCAGACGCTCGCGTTTTTTGTGCAATATTGCGCGCGGACGGTGAGCCCATTTCCGGCAATTGTTTTGTCGATGGTAATTCCTCGATGTCGTTTCAAGCATGGTTCTGGTAAAGGTGAGTTTTTGGATCGTTCCCTCCGCGCCGTCATTGCGGCGATCATAAGTTGCTTATGGCTTGCGACGGGCTCTGCCTTATCAACTCGTTTGCAGTTAGTATTCAACTACTCGACACTTCCTTCCGTCCCTGCGGAACTGGAGGTGCTAGCGGTTGCGCCAGGTATTTTCTGCTTGCTGTTACTTTGCGCATTAGGAATCTTTGGTGCTCTACAGTTAGCGAACACAAATGCCAGTACCACTTCCAACCTCGAGCTATTGAGCAGCCTGGCTGCAAATCTACCGCTGGTGTTACTTATCGCTCGAGCGGTGGATCTCGCGGTCCCCCAAGCGGCTTGGTGGGAACCCATTTGGTTCGCAAGTTTTACAGGTATCAGCCTTGGGCTTGCATTACAACCGTCCCCTATAGGAACAAGCAAACGCTGGCACATGCTTAGGGTCGCGTTTAGCCCACGCATTTGTTTTTTCATTTCGGTTGGATGTGCCTCACTGGCGACTGCTTGGTGGTACTTTCAGTCCGACCACTACTTTCGAGAGTTCCAGTTGGGTTTTAACGATTTCGGTCATTTTACCCAGCGTATTAACAGCACACTCCGGGGCTATGGATTCCTTCGCGAAACACCAGTGCTTCCCCCGTTCTGGGACCATTTCAATCCGGGGCTAACGCTGCTGATCCCCATCTGGGGAGCCTGTCCTTACGCAGGTACGATGTTCTTGATTCAAGCCGTTTGCTTGGCGGGATCCGCACTGCTGGTATTCGCAATCGCTCGTGCGCACAATTGCACTGGACAGGTAGCCCTTTTGTGGTCGCTCGCCTGGCTTTCGATTCCATCGATCGGCCAAATGAACCTTGCATACACCTATGGTTGGCACCCGATTACCTTAGCGATCCCTTGCCTCCTAGCGAGCTACTTGTGCCTCGTGCGTGAACGTGGCGTTTGGGCTATCACCTTCGCCATCCTGGGATGTTCCTTCGAAGAAGGGGTTATCGCTGCGATCGGTTGCTATGCCGCTGCTCGCGCCCTCCGAACTTTGTTGGAGGGACGAATTCC
>VGZN01000838.1 GCA_016872635.1 Planctomycetota bacterium
ACCCACCCACGCCGAGCCAACACGAGAGCGACTTTTACCGGCCGTTGAAGCGGTTCGTCGAACGATCGGACGATCCCCCCATGTCAGCACGGTGCATCGTTGGGCGATACGCGGGGTGACGTGTGACGGTGAACGCATCTTTTTAGAAGCGTTTCGCGTTGGAGGCCGCCTACTGTGTTCTTTGCAAGCGGTCGAGCGTTTCATTGACGCCACGGCAACACGGCGACAACCCGAGCCGCCAACCGCCCCGCGATCCGACGCACAACGCAAAAAAGCGATCGCCAAGGCATCGGCCCGACTCGATGCGGCCGGCGTGTAACTCTCACGAACTCGGCGCGTTGCCGGGTCGTTTCTAAAACCAAAAAAAAGGAATGCAGCAAATGACAAAACTACTCCAACCCCCGCCGCCGGGGATTTACGAAAACATCCCGCCCGATACCTATTTTGCATGGGATGCCGTGAGCAATTCGCGTTTGAATCTCATGGCCCGAAGCCCTGCGCATTACAACGCAGGGTTTCAAGGCGAGCCAACGCCGGCAATGAGCCTTGGAAGTCTTTGCCATGCCGGCGTACTCGAACCGCTTGAAATCGCCAAACGGTTTACGTTTGAACCAGATTGGGCGAGCGACCCACGCAACACGACAAGCGACGGGGCGAGAAGTTTTTCCGCCTCAACCAAGTTCGTGAAGGAGATGAAATCGAAATTCAGGGAGCTCCACCACAACTCGGAAATTGTCAGTGAGGACCAATTCAACCGCATGGTTGGAATTTCGACCACGCTATCGAATTGCGAAGTGATGCGTGGACTAATGAGCAGCGGTAAACCCGAAGTTTCAATCGTGTTTGACGACGCCGAAACCGGTTTGCGATGCAAATCGCGTTGCGATTGGCTTCACGTCGGAAAAGGCGGTTCGGTACTGCTCGACTTGAAAACAACGGCCGACGCGTCAGAGTTTGAACGCTCGATTGTGAAATATGGTTATCACCGGCAAATGGCTTTTTATCGGCGAGCCGTTGAAGCCGCCACAGGCGAACGGCCGGCCGTTTGGATTTGTGCCATTGAAACATCGGCACCATACGGCCACAGAGTCGCACCGATGGACCCAGAGACGTTGGCGATCGGTGAAACCGAACTCGATGCGCTACTGCAGCGGGTGGCCGAGTGCCAAGCGTCCGAGCAGTGGCCAGGATATGACAACCCCGAAACGTGGCGGTTGCCGGAATGGTACCGCCGATCCAAACCAATCGAACTCAACATTGGCGGCGAACTTTTAGAAGTGGGGGGGCCGGCATAATGCGAGTAACTGACCTTTGCCCATCACCGCACCTAGAAGCGTTGGACCTCGGCGACAAAATCGGCGACGAACGAACCCTAACCGTTGCCGGCGTGGAAATCCGCGAAGTCGGTCAAGAGAAGGTGAGGCGGGGCGTTGTTCTATTCAAAGAGTTTCCACGCGGTTTGGTTTTGAACAAAACCAACAGTCGAACGATTGCGGATTTGTGGGGTAGCGATACCGGGAAATGGATCGGGAAGCGGATCACGCTTTATCGCTCCGAAACCGCGTTTCAAGGAAAAACGGTTGCTTGCGTTCGCGTTCGTGACCAACGGCCCGAGTAGCCACCCAACGCCTCTTTACAGTGGCATCAAAACGAAAAGGCCCACGCGGAACGGTCGTTGTTTCACGTGGGCCACGTCGGAATTTGCAGCGGTCCAACGCAAGGGATTATAGCACGTGGATGGTTGGATAAAACTTCACCGCAAAATCGTTGATTCGGAAGTGTTTCATAACGCGGAACTGCTCAGATTGTGGGTTTGGCTTCTGACGCGAGCCGCGCACCATGAACACTTTGTACCGATG
>VGZN01000839.1 GCA_016872635.1 Planctomycetota bacterium
CAGCCTCACCAGCCGCCCATCGGCCCTGAAATGCCTGTGGCCATCGTTGCGGAAGTGCCATTGACCGGACTATCCTTCCGAAAACGTCACTTCGGTGCAGTCAGTTGTTTAATGTGGGTCACTCGATCCCGAGGGATCTGGTCAGCTGGTCCGAGTCACTAGCTTGAGCGGCGTGGATTTGCTCTTCCTTCATTACTCCCTCCTTGAGGAAATTAGTCCAAGCTTCCCTCGCCACTGAAACAGCGGCTTCGCTAGGCTCGAATTCCGCGAGCGGTTTCGCCATCGTCCAAAACATGTCCTGTCCGGTAAACACGATGCCTGCCTCTGGCAACTCCGCTTCTTGTCCATACGGACATCCGAGCATGACGCCCATCCGAGGCTTCATGGATAGGTCTTCGTCCGCTATCGTACTCTTTGCCATGATCATGGTCTGCCACGGTTGCATCGGCACATCGGCAGATACGGACGATGGATCAAAGTAAAACGTTCGAGCGTTTTCGCTGTACTCAACGATGCGATGCATTTCGAGCCGTTGACCGTTCGGAGGAATCACAGCCATGGATCGCGACGGAATCCCCTTGGCTCTCAAGAGAGCTAACGCGAGGTTGGCGTTGGCAGTGCAGACACCATTCATCCCACTATCGAGAATTGAAAGTGCATCGAGAGATCGAGGAGGCTTCCGTTGCTTCATGTCGCGGATGAATTGCTGGATGTTCCGTGCGTATTCCTGGATATCTCCAGTTGCAGGCCAGAGTTTCTCAGCGAGTGCTTGAATCTCCGGCGAATCCGATTGAACGCAGGCTGTCGCCGCCCGATACGCGTCGGGAAGTGATTGGCCCCGCGACTCAGGCTTTCCGGCGATCAGCACAACCGATGCCCACTCAAGTTGAACTTCTTGGCCCCGATTGCCCTTCAGCTTTACGCTAAGAATATCGTTCGATTCGTTTCGTCTTTCAACACGATACTCGACAACCGCATTGCTAGGTGTGCTACGGATACAGAAAGAAACCGGAACTTGGCCGTCGACCATTTGCGGCAGAGGCATCGTCACCAAGTGCGTCCCCGTCTTTACGATTTTGAATCGTCCACCCCCGATGCATCCTACCGTGCCGTTCCCCGACATAGTCTTCACGGTTGAACGCTCTATGACCGCCGCTAACTCTCCGTACAATTCGTCCCATTCCTTCGATTGGATGACCGCTCCACGAGAAGCGACCTGCGGGACCGCTTCCTGAGCTTCGCATCCCGAGAGAGCCACGACCAAGCTCCAAAACAAAGATGCGGCGAACGACGTTCTGAGATGCTTCATTTCCAATGCTCTTCCTTCGCAGCTAAAAACCAATGCAAAACAGTTTACCCAACTGTTCAAAACCATTGTAGGCTCATCCGCAGAATTAGTGGGTAAGAACACGTCTGAGGGATGGTAGGAGCAGGACGTTGGATTTTACGCATTACTCGGAAAACGAGCCGTATCGTCCATCGGGACCTAAAGGGCATCGAATCGATTGGGATCGACGAGAAGGCCTACCTGATGCGGGAAGACTTCCATCGAGTCCGGACTTATACCTCGCCCGGATGGGCGTCGAAGTTCCTACGCGAGTGGTGCACTCGAGCGAGTCAGTCGCGGATCGAGCCGATGCAAAAGATCGCCAAGATGCTTCGCAAGCACGAGCGGTTGCTACTCAACTGGTTCGAATCCCAGGGCGTTTCCTCGGGAGTCGTGGAAGGGTTCAACAACAAAGCGAAATTGACCATGAGAAAAGCGTACGGTTTCAAGGACCCCGGGGCGTCTGCCCGTCCTGCAACGGTCGCCACATGGCACAGACCGCCGCCCACCTCGCCGATCACGTCATCCC
>VGZN01000840.1 GCA_016872635.1 Planctomycetota bacterium
GGGGTCGCAAGCGAAAAGGTCACCACGATACCAAACTGGGCACCCCTCGATGATTTGCCCTTGCGCCCGCGCCAAAACCCGTGGTCCTCCCGCCATGGTTTGGATCCGTCATTTGTCTTCCAATATTCTGGGACATTGGCCATGAAGCATAACCCGGATTTGTTGAGGCAATTGGCAATTCATTTCCGATCTGATCCTCGTGTCCGCATTGTTGTCGTCTCCGAAGGCCCTGGAGCCGACTATCTTGCAAAGTGCAGGGAATCCGAGCATCTGGACAACCTGGTGCTGTTGCCATTTCAACCGTTTGGAGAAATGCCCGACATGCTTGCCAGTTCCGAGGTCCTGATCGCGGTCCTGGAGCCAGACGCTGGCATTTTCTCAGTCCCTTCCAAAGTTCTGACCTACCACTGCGCGAGACGCCCAATTCTTGGAGCAATACCGACGGATAATCTCGCAGCCCGCATCATTCGTGAAAACTGTTCAGGGGTATGTGTTCAGCCCAATGACGCCAACGCCTTTGTAGCCGCAGCAAAGCGACTCAGAGATTCCCCAGCAGAGTGTAACCGAATGGCAGAATCGGGACGCGGATACGCAATCAGAGAATTTGATTTAGAGCGGATCGGTACTCGGTTTGAGAATTTGTTTCACCGGGTGATATCGGATCGAAGGACGGGTTAGTTGCTAGATGATTGTTGTCTTTTGGTTGATCGTTTAAGTGTCTATAACCGCTGAACGGTGATGGAAAAAGCGAGAAAAATATTCAGTTGGCTCTGCAGGCCGAAACACCCGACACACTTCGCCCCTTGTATTGCACGCTTGAAAGGTGCGCTTTCTTGCTTGGCGCTAGCTGTGTTGGTTTTGATACCCCTGTGGGAAAATCTTCTCTTTTCAGAACCAGTTTTTAATCATCTACGCCCCACGCCTGTTGATTACTTTTCTGGCTTGGTTTTGGTCGGATTGGTTTCATTTCTGGTCGCATTGGTTTTTCAGCAAAATAGAAAGTTGCCCGCTAAAGTCAGAAAGCGGGTTGGGATTATTGTTCTTGGATTTTTGTTAATTGCAGGGGTTTTTAATCCGCTCCGCCATTATGTATCAAATCATTATCTCCCTAGAGACTTTCAGCATCTCTTTTGGTTTAAGGCGCTACCGGTTTTGATTGGTTTCGGATTGGTTTTGGCGGCTCGCCGGGCGTATCTCTTGCTGTGGAAGTTGGTACTTTTCACCAGTCCATTTGCATTAATTGTGGTCGGGCGTTTGCTGGGCGGGCTCGTTGGCGGTGTTGGCAGAGAGATTACGGTACATCAACTTGATCGGTTACCAGAAAACTCGCATCCCTCAAACCGGGTGGTGTGGATAGTATTTGATGAATTAGATTATCGACTCAGCTTTCCAGAGCGACCCAAAGAAATCAGATTGCCCAATTTCGACCGTTTTGCATCGTCGTCATTTCGATTCACGAATGCGATTCCACCAGCAGTACAAACGCTGTTCTCAGTTCCGAGTTTGGTGGATGGCGAGGTCTATGTCGCGGCGTTTCCTACGGGTCCAAATCAATTGATGCTTCGGGACACGGAGGGTGTTCTCCTGCCTTGGGGAAGTAGATCCAACGTCTTTACCGACGTGAACGCTCTCGGGGGCCACGTGGCTGTTGTGGGATGGTATCTGCCGTACGGTCGCGTTTTTAGGAACGTGGTTAATTACTCCCAGTGGGTCGCACATTCCCCGAAGCGTTTCATTGGCTTGGGTTTGGATTTGCCCTCAACGCTTGTTGCTCATCTACGGGGGATTCTTCCTTTGGTTCGGAAGTCCTTTCATCGTGAGACGCAGCAGGAGCTCGAGGCAAATTTGGAGCGCAT
>VGZN01000841.1 GCA_016872635.1 Planctomycetota bacterium
GTTCCATTTCTCCCAAGCTCCAATATCGGCTTGGAAAAGAGCTTGGGCTTTATAGTAAGCGGTATACTCGCCGTAATGGTCGGAGGTTTCGTTGGAGTCCGACGATTTCAGAAACGTCGATGTTGCTTTGAACTCCTTGAGATCTTTTCTTCCCGCGATGCTATAAACCAAGGTCGCGATCGAGACACGAGCTGGGGAGTTGTCGAATCCACCCAGTCCGCCAGCATAAGCAACTTGTCCGCTGGTCGATGTCATGGAGGTGAAGTACGCTATCGCTTTATCGATGTTCTTGTCTGGGACTTCGATGCCTGCGTTCCGGGCGGCGAGAAGTCCAACCATGATGGATCCGGACACCGACGTGTCGGCATCGGACGCATCGGGAGAATATCTCCATCCACCAACGCTATTCTTATTCTGGCTGGTGATGGCAGTGCGGACCGCTAATTCTAGCGCTTCCCCGATCGACCTACGACGGCTTTCGTCGATCGTTGAACTTTCCCACAACAATCGCTCGTCAACTGCACCATATGCTTCGGCGAGTGCCAGCATTGAAAAGCCGTGATGGTACATGCTGGAACCGAGGTAACCGGTTTTTGCGTTTTGATCGACGATGATGGATTGGACCGCTTTGCGGACCGTTGAATTGTACGCGCCGAAATTGGGATCTTCGCCATAAGCGAGGAATGTCATGAGGCACAACCCAGTGACGCCTGGTCCGGCATCTCCACCGTTCCCGGACCACCTCCCTGTGTTGTCTTGATTCTTCTCAAGCCAAGTTAATCCCTTTTCGTACATTTCACGCACGTCCCGCGGTACGGCTTGACCTTGTACGGCGTTCTCACGCCACGGTGCTTGGGCAATTGCGATATTCCTATCGAAACCAAGTGAAGAGCAGGAAAGGATGCATCCAACACACAAAAGTATTAGCCTGAATCCCGACTGGGATCGGGCGTGGCAAGGCCTGGCATGAAACACCGCATTTCGCTCGAAGAAAGTAACATGCATCATGGTTCGTATCATTCCTCTACCACGATCACAACCTGTAGATCGTTCGTGGTTTCCAAGGGTTTTTTGAGTTGTTCGAGTTGGAAGGGAGTGAACCACGATCGTTTTTCCGCATCGGGTAAAGCTTGGAGAGTGTTCCAAGCCATATCGAGGTTTTGCCAGTTGTTGGGGTGCGTTTGGCTTTGCTTATCCAGATTGATTCGTTGGTTTCGGTTCAAACCCAGTCGACGCGATATCTTTAAAACGGTTTCCAGCCGCTGAATGTTCTCTCGATACTCGGTTCTTTTAGCAGCATCCTCCGCGATCTGCTGCTGCTGCTTCTCATCGAGTTGAGACTTGAGAACCTTGCGCCACAATGCTTCGTTGTCTTGGTTGTTCCCTTGATTCATTCGAGATTGGTAGGGTTGGATCAGTTTCCAGATTCGTTGGTAGAAATCGGAGTATTGCTTTTGGGTGAGCCTCATTGGAGCATCGTTGATCAAGGTTAGGATGTCGGTCTTAAGTCGTTGCGATTCGAGATCCGCGGTGGCTTGGACCTTTTCCCTCAAGGAATCGGTAATGCCGCAAATCAGTTCGATACGATTGAGAGCGAGGCGAACACGTCGTCGGTAGGCTTGGTCAAATGTTGCTTCGTTGCCTCCGAGTTGGCCGTAAACCATATCGATCCATCGTCCACGGTCCATTTCGATAAGACGGTCCCCCCCTTGCTTTTCATCGATCTCTGCCGGGTCTTCAACGGCTTCGACGTCACGGTCGATCGCCCTTGGAATTTTGGTTTTGTCCTGAGCAATGGCTGACCCGCTAGTGATCGCGATCAGTGTTAACAATGCGATGGCCGGAGTACAGCGG
>VGZN01000842.1 GCA_016872635.1 Planctomycetota bacterium
GTATTCACGGGTTATTTTGCCGTTTTTTCGGTAGTAACGCTCGGCAAACTTGCGATATGTGTTGATTACCTCGACGACCGTGGTCTCGGCCTCAGTACGAAGTTCACGCCCATTGGCTAGGAACTCGGCAATGATGCGGTCGTATTCAGACCTGCTGGCTGTTGTGTTCCATTTTCCGAGATAGATATCTCGACCATTGATGGTCACCACGGCTCGCCCAGTGGGCTTATGGTGACGGTAAGAAGGGACTCGGGGAGTCGATTTCTTCAGCATTTAGAGCAACCTCCAATTTCACCGAATCCGGTAGTCTACCGGATTTCTAGGAAACTTCAGGCCGCACTGCCGAACATCGGCAGGTAACGTAAATGCTTGTTTCGGCAGTATTTAGATCAAGTTGAGCAAACCGAACTCTTTTCAAACCGCTCGCGAGATCTCGACCATTTTGCGACGTCCTTCGTAAGTTGTTGCCCAGCAGCATGTTGCGACGATGTCCGTTAATGTGCCGCCAATCGAAATCCATAACCCGGAAAGTCACGTAAGTCGCTCAGACGAAATGCGACCTCTGAGAGGTTATGTGATTGGAGATATGCTGCCCTAGTCTGCGGCCGAATCGGACTTGAAACCAAGTCCCTTGAGTCGTTCATCAAATCCAACTTGGGTCCAGCGTTCGCGGAATTCAAGACGATACTGCGTCGGTAACTGAGATGCAGTTAAACCGATCTTGTTCAGAATTTCTTCAAGCGAAATGCCTTGGTCTCCTCGATGCATATTTCCAAGTAATCGATAGACGATCTTGTCTGCTGATGAAATAAGGAAGTCGCTCTTCGCGTCAAACAAGTATGCAAGAGATTCAGCTTCGCCATCGTCCAGAACCCCGAGATAGGAATCGTCGAAACGAGATCGAAAAACCTCGACCTTCAACGCTTCGACACTGAATAGGGTGATGGCTTTTGATAGGATGGCTGGCTCCAAGTCAATTCGAGTCCCGTTGGCATCATCGAATTTCACTTCACGTCGAGCTACGATTTCCGACAGATGGATATCGCATTGATCAACCACCTGTTGCCAGCGACCGAGCTCATGAAGTTGGATGACTACGCACGCATCAAGAATCAATAACTTCAATCTCGACACGGCTTTCCTCCTGCCAGAACTTATCAGCTCGTTCGTCGAGCAGCTTCATTGCCTCGCGTCGCGAGATCCCCATGTACTCGGCGAACTTACCGGTTCCCATCAGTCCTTTATCCATCGCCTCGATCGCCAGCGCCTCGAATCGTAGTGGCCTCCGCGATGGTGGATCATTGGTTCGAGTCTCCCAATAGCTTGATCGACCTTTGATCTGCTCTGCGAGCTTCTCCGCATCCTCTCGCTTAACGATACCAGCCGACTGCATTTGCCAAACCACTGCTGGTACTGATACTGCGAATTGACGTGCAATGTCAAACAGATCCTCGAAGTCTAACGTTTTCTTTTCCCGCAGTTGTTTAGAAACAGCAGTCTTCAACGCCTCAGCTGGCAGTAGCAAGTGGCCAGCAAAACAATTGGCTAGCTGCTCCTCACGCGTTGAGGAAGTCGCCGCACTCTCTGAACCGGCGATCCGAAATACCTTCCAGGTCAACAAGTGGAACAACTCATGGGCAAGATCGAAATTTCGTCGCCAGCTTACATTCCTCGAGTTCAGCAAGATTGCCGCCCCAAATCGATCGGACAGAGAACAAGCGGCGGTACCTGTTGGTTCGAAGTCGAGGAAGAAAATCTTCACGCCGATAACATCCTCGAGCACCCGCAGCAGAATTTGGCCAGGGCGTTCTCCGAGGGCGTATCGATTGCGAAATGTGTGGGCCAAAA
>VGZN01000843.1 GCA_016872635.1 Planctomycetota bacterium
ACCATGGTCCCAAGGCCTCGTGCTGACTGCCACGTCTGCACTTGTCCAATCACGTTATCAATGCTGGCGATACGAGATCCGCGATAACTCATGACGGATGACGCATGGCCTGAGTGTTGATCCGCTGTCGCTTCCGTATGCATACTGTAAAGACCTTTTCTTTAGAATCGATTACCCAGAATATTCGGGAATTCACTGAAGGGTTAGCAGATATTCTCAAGGGTTCGAGACACTCAGGTGACGGGATTGTGCAATGGTTGCGAGCACAGGTAGGCCGAGTCTTTTCCTTACCGAAAACGGTGTGATGAGACGGTCGTCGAACTGAATGCAAAGGAGTACGATACCCGCTGCACCTGTAATCATGGATGCAAAGCCGAACAGTAGGATCGCCAGCTTCGATGGACTGACAGGCTTTTCCTCAAGAGTCGCATTCTGGGCAACCACGATGCTCGATATTCGTTCGGTCTCCAACGCCTGTCTGATTCGAGCCTGTTCAAAACTCTCCGCATAAGCGATGTACTTTCGCTCCCGAAGGCTCGCCTCGCGCTCCAGGTTATCGATCTCGATTTCATGCCCGTTCAGTTTCTCGATGCGATTTGCAACTTCGGTCTCCTCTCTGCGCAACGCCGCTTCCTTGTCCTCTAGACCGGCGAGCAACGCTTCATTTCGGATCAAATCGAGCGTCAAATCCCGATGGATCGGATTCACATCATCCGTTTTCTCGGAACTGCCTTTCGCTTTCTCGTTGTACCTGCCCTCTGCCTCTTTCACCTGCTCTCGAATGGCAATCAACCTTGGGTTATCGGGCGAGTATTTCGCGTTGTACTCCGACTCCAGCAATTGCAACTCGAATAATTGAGTCTCTTGGGCTTCGGTCGCCGCATTCGCCTTTTGGACCTGTTGACTATTGATTCGTGCTGGCGTGAGTTCGAGCTCTCGCTGTAGAGCAATGCTCTTTCCGGTCAACTCTTTCATCGAACGACTTGCCTCCGAAAGCCCTTGAACGACGTCCTTTCGCCGGCTCTCAAGGATTTCGCGTTCGCCCTGAATCGATGCGATCCCCATTCGGTTTTTGGCGACCTTTAATTGCTCCTTTACCTCGCTAAGTTCGCTTGCCAGTAACTCTTGCTGTTCGTCGAAAAAGGACTGCGACCCATCGGTTCTGTGTAGTCGCAAATGCTCGTCCCGATACGAGCGGACAATCGCCTCCACAACTCGCTGAGCCGATTCAGGAGAGTTCGCCCGGTACGCAATCACAATAACTTCGCTTTTTCGTTCGGCATCAACGAATAGTCCTTTACTGATCAAGAGAACAGCGCGTTCGAAATCAGACATCGGATCAATAGACTGAAGTGCGCCAAAGACAGGCGATAAGACGGCACCAGGAAAGCCAGCGATTTTGCCGAGCAGCGACAGCCCAGGTTCATCCGCACCGTGACTGGTACGCCCGAGTACTGTTTCTGTACCTAAATCCTCAACAACTTTGGATAGAAGGCCACGACTGCGGATTACATCCATCGCCGATGCTATCTCGTCTTCACGACCCGACGCACTCATTCCAATCGTTTGGCCAGTTGTCGCCGTCGGATCCACCCCAAGCGATTCACGTCCCAGTTGTAGAAACAACCTCGCTTCGGACCGGTAGCTTCGTGGCAGAGCAAACAGCGCTATCAGACACCCAAGGCCCAGTGCCAACTGAAGTGCCAATATCTTCCATCGGGTAGACCACGCTTTCGAAACCGCTTCAGCAAAATCAAATGGTCGCATCATGTCGCGTCTCGTTTCTGATGTTTTATCACCATGCATTTTTTGCTTGCTCTGCAATAAAAATCCACATCAACCT
>VGZN01000844.1 GCA_016872635.1 Planctomycetota bacterium
CTCAAAAAAGTGCGTGTTGACGACGAACCAGTCGGGGCCGATGTCCAGTGGGCCGTCGACAGAGGTTGCGAGTGCCTCTTCGACCATTGTTCGCAACTCTGATTCGACTTCCTCGATGGGACACACACCGAGTTGCCGGATCGAAGGGCTAAAGGGATTGCGTACAACTTCGTAAAGTCGACATCCCTCGAGAGTGAACTCGTACTCCAATGAGACGACGACAGGATCCTTGGGGTGGAAGTAACCAAAGGTGCAGATGGGCATGTGTCGCGGTGCGAGCCACGGATCTTCAGGCCCGTGTTCGGCCTCTGAAGCCGACAAAGAGAATGGATCAAAACAGGTTGACCACCGGGGCCGGGGAAAGTCGCCAAGGGCACTACGCGTAGTCGAATAGAAGGTGTCGTTGAACTCGTCGACAGTGTCGGCATCCACAAACTCAATTTCTGGACGGAAGATGCACGTCTCGAACCAATGTTGGATCTGTCCGGCGACTGCACCCAACGAAGACCGTGCATTGACCGCGACCCATTCGATCGCACGCGCGGGAATGAACATCGAGCGGACAATGTCGAAATCTTCGATCTCGACCCAGCCACCCAGAATGGGAATCGAGTTGTTCGATGCCAGCATGTCTTCGTTCATTTCTGCCGCGACGACGAGCCTCGCGTCATGATCGTCAGTCCGCACGTCTGCCAGGCGCGCGGCAGGCGGTAGTGAGACGAGTTTCCATCCGAAGCCGAATTCGTTGTGCCACGTCTCGAAGAGTTGCGAGACCATGACCCCGTGTTCCATGAAGACACGTGACTCCAACGGCCAATTGACCTCGACGCCGGAAACCCGGGGCATTTGTTCGAGCGTTTTCCGAAAGCAGTCGACTTCGTACCCGATCATCGGCGGTCCGATGATCGCCGCCGGATCCTTGATTCCCTGACGGGCCTCGGTCAACCATTCGTCCTCGACCTCGCGGAGTCCCCGCAGCGGGTGCTCGACAATCGCAGGCTCGCCCTTTGTCCAAACAGGAAGAACATAGGCATTTGCAAGCGCTACGGCCGCTGCGAGAGGAACCGTGCTCCCGAGAATATCGAGCCACCACCAGTGCGACTGATGCATCGGAATACGCGATGACAGTTTGATCGAATGGGCGTTTGAGTCGACCCACACGACCCAACCCGCCGACTGACCGTTCAAGCTGTTGATGTATTCGAAGGCGTCTGAATCCAACACCTCGACATTCCGCACCATCTCGATTTCCATCGAGAGGTAATTGGGTACCGGATCTGTCGGATCGTCGTAAGTGTGATACGCGAATTCGGCAGCAAGAACACCGAAGAACCAAGTCAGTCGGCCAGTCTCGCGCACGATCCAACCCTCTTGACCATCCAGCAACTCGGCCAGGGCGTCAAGGCAACGTTCACCGACTCCGTCCTCGCTGGCGAATACCTCGGCCACCCACCCTCGCGAAGCACGGTAAGTATCTGTCATGTCCATTGGTTGACCTCCCACTGCATGCCGTCTCGCATCAACGCGCTCGTTCCTTGAAGTTATTGCTTCGACTCCCCCGCTTTTGCCAATTCAGAATGACTTGGTTCATTTGGGCGATCTGATCAACTGATTGACTGTCGGGGATCACATCCAAATCGAGGGGTGAGACAATTTGGATTTCGACATTGAATCGCAAACGATCGGTAAGGCTGGGGTCTTCATCGATTTCGAGGGCAATCGCGACGAACCTCCGGTGATCCTGGGCGTTCTCGAGCAATCCGTCGGTCGAGCCGTTTTCATGCAATGGGTCCTTGACCCCCTGTTCCAGCCGTTGGCTGAGTACAACGAGCGCCTTCGGGTG
>VGZN01000845.1 GCA_016872635.1 Planctomycetota bacterium
AAGGAAGCGAAGGCGAATTGACTCATTGCTGAGAAGCGAAGGACGCAACAACTTGACGGCAACAGTGCGACCTAGACGGGTGTCTTCTGCTTGGTAAACAATACCCATCCCTCCCGCACCGAGTAAGCGAACCACTCGGAAGTGATTGATCATCGAGAGTTGATTGCTCGAGTTGACATGTCCCAACAACTTGATCGCATTGATATCAGCTTGAATGGACGTATCGAGTGCCATTGGATTAGTGCCAGCGATGTTGAAATCTAGCCCCCTGGTATCGTTCGCGTACTTCTCGATACCTCCCGTTTCGATGACTTGAGTGTAATCAGCGGCATTTCTTTCGTTTGCATCCGAGGTATCGTCGTAGGAAGCGACCTTGGTGACCTCAAGAACACAGTAAGGTGCGCCGTCGAGCATGCAAGCTGTTTTCTCGACGGTGACGACTTCTCGATAGTGTCGAGCCACCCCATCGACGATACCTCGCAAGAGGCCGCACATCTGTCGATGAGACGAGTAAATGATTTGTATTTTGTCTTGTCCGTCTCGAACACAATCGAGCACTGGAGGATGTGCGCCTGGATTTCCTACTCGAACCGCAGAGTGGATGATGCCTTCGACGTTTTCAATCAGATCAATTGTTCCCCAATTGGACGGAAGACGGGCGCGATAGAGGTTCATCAGGTCCGGTGCGATCCCGCGGCCGATAGTCGTGAGAACTTCCTGTGCGGGCAGTTCAAGCAGTTTTGCGGCGGCACCGACAATCGCTACCGCATCCTCATCCGGATACGATTTGGCGGGGCTATACGATTTACCCTCTACACCTGCATTTGTAGTCAACGCTTTCCAGACATCGTTTCCAAATTCTCGTTGAACAAACTTTTGGACGTAGGTGAAGACGAGTCCATGCATTTGGAAAATCCGATTCGGTTCGCTCGTTAAGTTCGCATCAGCTTCGTCGCAATCATACAAAAGATAGATTCGCTCGAGTAGAAAGACCGCAGCATTTCAGAGGTTTTTCGCCTGCCGGCTCCAAGTCGCTAAAGCTTCCATCCAAGTCTCTAAAGAGGAGTTCTGAAAGTCATGGAGGTTCAAAACGCCAGGCTTCGAGGTTAAAAACCTGCGAAGCGCTTCCTGCTTGCTCCTCTACGGTAGGTAGGGGATCCGATGGTGTGCTGGAATTAGAATAGAAAAAAACTCTTCCCGTTCCGACAACCTCTGCAGTCGATTTTCGGACGATGATCGCTGTCGCTTCGTCGATGCCAATACCCAGCATTTGGGGGTAGGTCTGTACGAGAGATCGAAGGTCTTTTTGGCGGCCACGCTGAGAAAAATGCTGATCGATGGCTACACCTCGAATGAAACCAAGTCCTCCTCGTTCATATCCAGGTGCCATGATACGGAAATTTTCGATAGGTGTAGCGCGAGCAAGGTAATTACCTTGTATGGAAGCTCCTGCCGACGATCCACCCACAATACCGCCCTTCGCAACCACGTCTAGCATCAATTGATGCGCCTTGGTCCCGTAGTAGGAATCGGCCAGATTCCACTGCCTGCCACCTCCAAACCAAATCCCGGTCGCTGATTTGAGCGGTTCGAGAAATGCATCATCTTCGTTGGCTCGCACGCGATTCTTGGTATGGATCATAGAGCATTGCTGAACTCCCATCCCTTTCCAGACGTTGAGCGTCCCTGCCTCGCGAGTTGCATCATCGTCCTCCAGGCAGGGGACATAGATAAGTTTTGCGTCTTTTCCTCCTGCAATCTCTACGAAACGGGCCATCAGTCCGTCCGGCATTCCGCCACCCCCAACGATCATAAGTGTTCCGTTCTCGAGTTTC
>VGZN01000846.1 GCA_016872635.1 Planctomycetota bacterium
CTAGCAATCTCTGGGGATGGGATGGCGAGACCGACTATTCAACTGGTCTGACATCGGCACTGGTCAAGGCGATCGGTTCGAAGTAAAAGAATGGTTGTCACCGGTGACAATCACTTCCAAGGAATGTTCTTTCAGTGGGGTTGCGAGGAGTTCGGCGGCTTCTGGCCCTCGGGGACCAATGAGTCATGGCAGGCTCCAACTCCAACCGCAGTGATGCTCGCGGCGAACCGACCGCAGACCAATTGGCGCTTTGGGAATCTAGAAAAGCACCTCGAAGCAGACGGGACATCCCCGCCGAGACCCTCAAGGCTCTCAATGCCGGTTGGATTGAGTCCAGGACCCTTGTTGAGTGGCTATCGGTGGATCGTGTCCAACTGTTTCTTTCTCTCGCAAAACGATGCGAGCTATCGTTGGATTCAAATGATCGCGGGGAGCTTCAAGCTTTGCGTGGCACGAGTGCGCTCAAGCAATCCTGGGGGGTCGCGCACGTCTTATCGCGGCATGTTGCTCTGGGGGACAATGCTTACTTGAAGTTGGTCGAACATCGAAGCGATATTGTTCGCGAGTGGTGTGCACTCTTGGTTGGATTGGTCGAAGGCATGAAGTTTTCGCGCCGATTGGCGTGGATCAAAACGTTTGCGGACGATCGCAACTCGGCCGTTCGAGAATTGGCTTGGATGGGACTTCGCCAGCATGTCACTAGTGACCCGGTTGCGACGATTGGCTCGTTGGTACCATGGACGGGTAGTCGCAATGAGCGTTTGCGCCGATTTGCGTCGGAGGTCACGAGGCCGAGAGGCGTCTGGTGCGAACACATCCCGCTGTTGCGAGATGCTCCTGAATTGGGATTGCCGATTCTCGAACCACTTCGCTCCGACTCATCCCTCTATGTCCGCAACTCGGTTGCCAATTGGTTAAACGATGCGAGCAAAACGGCTCCGCAATGGGTGATACAAATCACGTCGGATTGGCTGAAGACTTCGACATCGGAGGAAACCGAATACATCGTACGTCGAGCCCGCAGAACCTTGGAAAAGGGTGCGACGACGAGACCAACCAAATCGCATTAACCCCCCCTAGGGTGGAGTCCATTGAATTGCCTCCTATCGAGTTTAATCGCGAAGCGTGCGGTTTGTAGCGATTGAACCGATCGGTGAGCATTAAAGTGTCTGCTTTTTTAAGAGACGGAGTTTCACGTTCGCTCGGGCAGCAAGAAGCAAACTACGGTTCCCTAGAGAATGAGTTGGTTTTGCGTGTCTCCAGCCCCTTAGCTTCAGCCAGAGGTTGCCATGATGGTTCGAAACTTCGTGTTCAGTACTTTTTGGTCCTTGATGGGTTTGACATCGGTGTTCGCTGGTTCACCTGCTACACCTCAAGCCACACCGCTGCCACAGAACATCCCTGTGATTGGAAATGTCCAAGTCTCGGGATCGGACGCTAGGGCTGCAACGTTCAATCAGCTTTGGATGCCAAATTTCCAGGCGATTATCGAAAAGAACTTGGCCGAAAAAGTCGTCTTCGCTAACGCACCAGGATTCAAGCTAGACTCCGATCGGTTTTTTCTCAGGCAAGCAGCAAAAGATACCATCCGTGTCTACTTCCTAGCCGAGGGTGCTGGCTATCAAAACGCCCTCGGGTTTACCTTCTCTCCCGCAGGAAGCACTACTCCTGGAACACCTCGTTTGCTTTTCCCAAATGCATCGATCCAAGGTGGTACGGTCCGAAACATCGACAATCCTTTGAAGCCTGGGGACTTTGTTGATATCGGAACAGGTGGAAACGGTTGGCAGTTGGATTTCTTCCTACTCCCCAACGGCTTTCAGAGTTGGCGAGCT
>VGZN01000847.1 GCA_016872635.1 Planctomycetota bacterium
CGTTGGAGTGACTCGGCCTGGGTGGGGTATGCAAACGACATCGCTGCGAACGGCAACATTCGATATTCGGGCGATGTCGCGGAATCACCGCTGACCAAGATCTTCGCACAAGGCTTGCGTCGATTTGGCGACTGGATGGTTCAGTGGTCGGATGCTTTGGAACTGCAGATCCGTATGGCGGAGGGTTCCGAGCGGGGTGCGACCCACGATCGCTAAGGGCTCCAGGATTGGTGCGCCTTGCGGATGGGATGATTCTGAACCTCACTCGATGAAGCAGACGGGCCAGCGTGAAAGCGGGGCCATCTGCATCGCGGTTGTCTGGTTAGGTGTAAAGACGAATGCGTCTGAGAAATCGACCGAGTGGAGTCGTAGATCGCCTGCTACTCGCCATTCCCGCTCTTCTCTCCAGTCGCGATCACCGTCATGACTTGGCACCGGTTGTGTGTAAGGTATTGCTGCGGCGGAAAGTTTTCGGATATCGCTAGCTAGAAGGTAGGTAACGGGTTTTGCCCCGAGTTCCTCGAGTCGTCTGGTGCGAATTGCAATTCCAAATGGTTCCCAGTCCCATCTGCCTAAATGGCTTTGGAAGGACTTGCGGCTGAGCAGTTCACCCAAAGGGCATGCGGACCAGCAGCTTGTTTCGAATATGCCCCGTTTCAGGTGCTTCGTCGCATTGATTCGCTGTAGTCTGAGGATTCGAGCGAGAGTGCGCGCAGGGGTGGAAGGTTCATGCACTTCCAATCGCAAGGCCTCATCGAGGAATCCATCGATCGACTGGTCGGGCCATGGGCCTTGCCGGGAACGCGTGCAGTGAATGAGGTAGTCTTCGGATTCTAACAAAGATGGCATCGCTTTAAGGACGGGTGCCAGCGTTGCGGGTTGAGTCCTTCCCGAGCACCCCCATGACGAAGCGAGGTCTACGTGAGTGATCGAAGGCAGTTCGTCGCAAAACATCCAAAGTATAGCGCCTGCGTTTGAGAGGGTTTGCTCTAGACTTCTTTGGGATTTGGACGGCTTCGGGTGCATCGCGAGCCAAGTCGACCCGGGGGGAAGGTTTGAATCTAAAATGCGTGCCTCAAGGATTTTCGAAAGTTTTCCGTTGGGGCGGACATAAATCGCGATGAGAACCTCGGAGAGAAGAGCGATGGCTCGATCGCTGATCGGTGTATTGACAAGTGATGGGTCGATGGAGTCACGGTATGAATGGATACGAACCATCCGTCCGAGGCTATTGTTGAGAATAGGGTGTTTCGTAAAGGATTCCTCGGCATGGATTTCCACATAACGAACCGATAGACGGATGCATGCATGCCGGATTGCCTCGGCGAATGGGGAATCGGCCGCAAACACGGTTCGAGCATTACGTGCTTTAGCTAATTGCAAAGCCGCCTGCATGCGGCGTTGCCACCATGCGTTGGCAAATTGATTGCGACTGGAGTGAGACGAGACGATTCCAATGAAACATTCTTTGGTGAGATCTTCGAGATCGGATTCGAAACCCGCGTTACCGATCCACTGCTCAACGCTTGAGGGGGACCTGTGTTTCAGCGATCGATCGATAGCAGAATATTGCTTCGCGGTATTCATGACCTATTGGGAGAGCGAGTTACTACTGTTGCGGCACGATGGCGGTCAAAATATCTGTAGGTAAGACTTCACCTACTCCAATAGCGACAGTCGAGCCGATATTTCGATCCCCCTAATGTAACGATTTGAAGTTCTCGCAGTTGGATGGGTTACCAGGACATTTTATGGGTTGTCGAATATCGATGGCCTTGGATTCAATCGTGAAATTCGGCGGATTTGATCGATTGTTGCAAGTGGCTAACACCCA
>VGZN01000848.1 GCA_016872635.1 Planctomycetota bacterium
ATCGGAATACGAAAATCTTTGGAGCCGTAATTGTCCGTCCAATAGGGTTGTGCCGTGGTGGCGAAATACTTGTTTGCATCAATCCATTTGCCAATCGCAGGCGTTCGGTTCATGGCTCGCACCAAATCATCGAAGGCTGGATTTTTCTGCGATGGCCAGTGGGCCAACACCATCGTAGGCACTTGATGGTAATCGAGTTGCTTTGCCATCTCAGCCCCGAGGGCGAGAATCGACTCTGCGTCGGCGGCATCCGACACATGCCCGAGGATACAGTCGATCGCGGGGCTTTCGTTGTGCGATTGCCAACGTACCTTAGCATGTTCCTTTTCAGGGATCGTTCCACCGTTGAACGAAGCGACGATGGCTCCTACATATCCGAATTGGCGCGCAATCGTGGGTAAATTCCCAGTAATCCCACTCTGGAATCGCATCCATGTTTTCGGCTGTTCCACTCCCATTTCGGCGTAGTCGAATGCACCATCGCGGAAAGCGCGTACCAACCCATCCTCGGTAAGGTATCCATGCATCCACTCATCTCGGAGTCCGCCCGCGAGCGAAATGGTTCCGTCAGCAAGCCGAAGAACCAATTGGGACCATCCTTCCGGATTAGAATCTCGAAATCGCCTCAGTGTCTTTGTGGTTGCGTACAAGGTGATAGGGCGATCCACTTGCAATTGATTGGCCAATGATACACCGACGGTCGCAGGGGTGGTAAGCACCAGTTCGAGTACGTTCCCTTGTTGCGAGCAGTAACGGTCTCGTTCTTGCGAAATCGAATCAAACGCAGCGGCTAGCCATCGATCGGTTTCTTCCCTATTTCCTTCGATCGATGCACGTGCTGCATTTAGGATCTGATCGGAAACGATCATCCAATCCAAATTGAACGAGTAACGCAGTTTTCGAGCCATGATCTGCACCTGCATCACGGCGTATCCGAACGCATAAAAGTCCTCGAGGTGGGCGCAATCAGGATCTAGTACCTCGGTAGGATGCCGAAGGTGCTGTTTTTCGATGGGTTGTTGCGGCTCCGCACTCGAGAGGCGTTTTGCGAGCGTCGCGACGATCTCGGCGACGACTTCCGGGCGTGATCGCCGCGCGGTTGGGACGAGCGCGTTTCCCCCTGCTCGTAGCCGTTCTTCGAGGGGCTGGTCGATCCGATCCCTGGAGAGATCGGGGCAGACCACCAAGGCATCCTCGAGATCCAATCCGCTGGTATCACCCCGACGCCACTCGGGAACATACCCTAGGGAAACCAACACGCGAGGATCCCATAAGCTTGTCCAAGCAATCAAATAGTCGAGCGACAAGGGGGAGCCTTGGCCGCGCGGAACGTCATCCAACGAAGTCGTGGAAACTGCGAATACGCATCGCGAAAAGGTAGTCATCTGCGAAGTATGAAATTCCCGATTGGGGGCAACTAAAAGCCTTTTGAAACGACGAGCAGCATCGTCCCTGAGTTCGGCACGCGGGCACGAAAACCACAGCGATCGCATTGTTGCTGGCGGAATCACCGTAGAAAACGTTTTTCGAACATGCTGCGGGTGGTGTTTTTAGGGGGAGGCGTCGGGCAAGACGGTATCTGATAAAATCGTAACTGCACAAGCCGAAATGTCGTAGTGCGGCTGCACCCATTATGCATTAAAAAGCAGGTATGACCCAGACGATACCCTCAATTCGAAGCAAACTCGCGCATACGGCACCGAGGATTTCCATCCTTTTGCCGCTTCTGCTGGTCCTGTTGGTTTGCGTGGGCGGGCTGGTCAGCGACCTTCGAAATCGCCGCGATCTCATCTACAACGCCGAGCTCAGCAAAGCCAAATCGCACGTCGA
>VGZN01000849.1 GCA_016872635.1 Planctomycetota bacterium
TGTCAGGATTGGGAATGGAGACGGCGATCTTAGCCCCGATTGCTGTTGTCTATTTAGGGTGCCTTTTTTGGCATCAACCCGACCGATACTCCGGATCAACCCTGGGCCTGTTGGCCTTGGGTGGCCCTGTCACGACCTTGCCATTGCTGCTCTTCGCATCGTCGTCCAAGCATGTACCCTTGGTCTTGATGGGTATGCTTCAATACGTTGGTCCTACACTGCAGTTCGCACTTGGGGCATGGTTCGATCGAGAGCCCTTGGACCGTTACCGCGTCGCAGGGTTTTGCTGTGTTTGGGTCGCCTTGGCCATTTTTAGCGGCGTCGCTTTCTTTCAGTGGCAACGTGAAAAACGGACAAGGCCTAAGGCGGACGTGCTACGGTAGTGCGGATTTGATTCGCCACGGTTGGCTTGGATTCGTACCGTGCTTTCTTTCTTGCGACGATCTCGTACCGCGATGGCGTTAAACTCTGACGAATGTAGGGAATAGGTTCATGTTGCGGGCTGGCGACTGCCGATGCCACGACGAACGATCAGAGTGGTTGGGCGGCTCTGTGTTGCTAGCATTCAAAATGTGGAACTGCGCGAATGTACGAGACTTTCTTCGGTTTTGACAAACGACCATTCCTAACCGTCCCAACGTTGGACCGTTACTTCCCAGCTGCGAGTATCGAGCAGGCCTACCAAACCGCCTCCCGGTGCATTCATCGGGGGGAGGGTCCAGTAGCGATCATTGGCGGCACTGGTTTGGGAAAGACCATGTGTTGCTTGCGGATCGCTGATAGTTTCCGGAAGAGCTTTGAAGTGGTGATGCTGGCCAGCTCGCAAATCTGTACTCGGCGGGCGTTGCTACAAAGCTTGCTCTACGAACTTCGCTTGCCCTATCGCGAGAAGTCTGAAGGTGAATTGCGGCTGACTTTAATGAATCGGTTGCAGTCATTCACAGAATCGCAATCCGAGGCGCTGGTGTTGGTCGTGGACGAGGCGCAGACGCTGGTTCCCAAGTTGCTTGACGAGCTGCGATTGCTGACCAATATCGTTCGGAATGGGGTGCCCCGTGTCCGATTGGTTTTGTGCGGAACCATGAAGCTCGAAGATATCCTTTCCCATCCACAGATGGAGTCGTTGAATCAGCGTTTAGCGGCAAGATGTTATTTGACGCCGCTTGGGATGGACGAGACGGCTCGATACGTCCAGCACAAGGTGGAATTGTGCGGTGTGAACATTCAAAATGCCATGACTCGTGATGCGGTCGATGCGCTTTACCGCGGCTCCGATGGAATACCACGACTGATCGACCAATTGGCCGATCAAGCATTCCTGCAAGGGGCAGCGGAGCGGATCAGGCCGATTTCGGCGGCGTTAATCAGCCAAGCGTGGTGCATTTTGCAGCAGCTGCCAAATCCTTGGAGTGAACCAACAATTCCAGCGGATCGCAATTTGGCCGTCCCCACATCCCTGCACGACGGTGGGACCAGTCCCGTCGCACTTGATGAAAAACCGACGTTGCACGCGACATTGACCCCGTTGGCATTCGAGCAAACCTTGCCCAGCATGGATGCTGTCCGATCGAATCCACAGTGGCCAGCTTTAGCGGCGAATAACCCAGTTGCTGGCCTTCCCGGCGGACTTCCAAACGATCGGTCTACTGTTTTAAGTGGCTCGTCGTCGATGATCGAGTTTGGTTCGCTTGAGGATGAAGATTTCGCAGCGGAAGAGTCAAAGGTCCGAGACACGATGACTCAACCACGAGCCGCAATCTCTCAGCCACTAGTGGCTACCCAAGACAGCATTCACGATATGACATCGCGCGGCTCGCTTCTTCATGAGA
>VGZN01000850.1 GCA_016872635.1 Planctomycetota bacterium
GCCGGAAGCAACCCAATTTCATCGCACTCCAGTCGGCGATCCGACACGCGCGGAGTGGGTAAATTCGATGGTGAGAGATTTAGAGGATTCCGACCTCATTTTTCTCGATCCCGACAACGGCCTCGGACGGCACCGCACGAAGCACGCAAATGTCGCTGACCTAGTCAGCCTACGGCGCTCGCGCCGCGCACTGGCGATCATCAAGTTCCCTGGGAGGCATGCGACTCACGCCACGCAGATCGTAAATCTCCACCAGCAATTGGTTGATGCAGGCTTTCGGCATCCAATCACGCTCAACACCTGTGTGCGCATTGTCGGACAAAACGGACGGATGGTACCTCGGCACCGTTTCTTCACGCTGGTTGACGGTACCGAGCAAGCTCGCCAACGCGTCAATTTCTTTGCCGACCGTTTGAATTCACTCCCGCCGGTTGCCCGTGTTTCCGCTCACTGCGTGACGTAAAAGTTTGCTGAAGAACGGAAGCGGCACCGCATGAGCCCGTGTACGTAGGTCATGCATATTTGCCGAGCACGACTGCCGCAGCGTCGCGGTACGAGCACCATAGACATTCAGGCCTGGCGATCGGAATCCTTTCCGATCTCAGGCAGTCCCAGGCTTCTCGGATCGCGGGCTCGACCCAGTTGTCGTCGCCGTCATAGGGGAGCAACAGCATCTCAAACTCCAATCGATTGTCAAAGCAGGGACGCGCGGTTACCCCGTTCACGTAAACGAAGTAGCAACGATTCTGTACCGGGATATTGTGTTTGCGAAGTAGCCATTGGTACACCTCCATCTGCCGCTTGTAGGCCTCTTTCCATGGATCATCGAGTGTGATTTCTCCCGCCTTGCTAGTCGATTTGTAGTCAACCACATAGATCCCCTGGGTCTCTAGATCCACCCATAAATCATCGATTGCCCCGACAATCAGCAAGCTCGTTCCGGCAAATGGGTGTTGAATTCCTTTGCTATTCGTTCGCCAATCCTCTAACCGCGGATCTGCATACGGCACAAGATTCAGTCCGTTTTGGATCGCTATTGGATGCGGAGATTGCTGTTGGCGGTAGATGTCAAACTCCTTCTTCAAAAGGGTATCGGTCGCAGAGTTGAGAGTGAACCCTGGTCCTTTGACTTGCGACACTCCCAACCGACGATCGAGATAGAAGCATCGCGGACATCTTATGAACATTTCGAGTTGAGAGCGGCTCAGTTTATATGAATTTTCGCTGCTGGGATCGAAGAGGTTTCTGGACCGTATGTTCATCGTGGGGCTCCGAAGATGAGATTAAGAGGTTGCAGATATTAAGCGATGGGAGTTTTTTTGGCTTGCAAAGATATCGGGACGAGTCGCGATAGATGCTCATCGGTCCGATCGTCCTCATAGGGGAGATCGCTCGGCTTCTCTTTTCTTTCTTCATCCTACGGCTCAAAGTATCTCGACTCAACATCGAACGACGAATCATCTTGAATGTAGAGAGAGCGGGGATGGGCATGCATGCCACCACGCTCTGCATCCAAGCCCTCCACCTTTCGATAGCCAAGCCATGGAATAGTATTGTCAGCGACGAAAAGGAACTTAGGAAGTTTTCGATTTGTATTGGCAAGCTTGTCCAGTAGCCCCCCATGGCCGAACTGGTCGGGATTCCCACTGAATCCATGATCCTGCAGTATGACTACATAGGGTGTGTACTGATCGCTTTGAGTGAACAGTGCATGGAAGGTCGCAAAGCCACACCCAGAGATGAACAAAATTGCCAAGCGTTCGGGACCATGATCATTACCGAACTCCAAGGTGCGATGCAGGATTTCAAGAA
>VGZN01000851.1 GCA_016872635.1 Planctomycetota bacterium
GCAGATGGGCTGCAAATCGCACATCGAAGCAGAGCTCTTGTGGTTGCGCACGTTCTTCTGCTGGAACGCCGATGGATCCTGACACTGAGAGCCCTTTGATTTCAATGATTCTCTCCATGCCAAGCAAAGTTATGATCCAAAGCGCACATCGCGGATTAGTTTTGATCCAAATCGTGCTTGCAATTTTTGCAATAGCTCTTTTTTCCAAACACGATCTAATTCGTAGCGAATCGTTGGTTGAATCACACGGACTGAAAGAATTCCATGAGACAATTGCTGCGGCTCTGAATGTGTCGCCAAAAAATCTCCGACCAATTCATTCCACGTTGCAATAATCTCTTCCTGCTTGATCCGGGCATTCAACCCGAGTTTTGTAATCACTTTTGCCAAAACATCAGCAACAATGACCTGCGCGTCAGGAGTCGTCTCGCTCGGCAAGCCACGCCACTCGCGTAGGACTCGCTTGCGCAAAAACGAAATTTGTTTTTTGGAAGATGCCATTGAAAAATCTAGTTTCGTATGAACCTTGAGAATATGTTCAAAATTCGCTGCTGCAATGAAGCGCAAGGAGCGACAGCGCACAGACGAGGAGTGTATATGGAAATACTCGACGAGTCGAGCACCGGCGCGACGGAGATCTTCGCCGCAGCAGTAGAATTTTCAAAGCAGTTTTAGATGTGGATCGCATGTCCGTTAGAGGCCTCCGTCGCCTCCATCACAGCCTCACTCAGCGTCGGATGCGCATGGATCGTGCTGGCGATATCGTCGTAGGTTGCCTCGAGTGTGATCGCCAATCCCAATTCAGCAATCATCTCTGTTGCTTCATTGCCGATGATGTGAGCTCCAACAATTTCGCCGTGAGGCTCATTGAAAAGAAGTTTTACAAAACCATCTGTCTCGCCCATCGCTTGGGCCTTGCCACTGGCTTGGAACGGAAATTTTCCGATCTTCACGGTCATCCCTTTTTCTTTAGCAGCGCGCTCGGTCAAGCCAACGCTCGCCACTTGCGGTTGGCAGTAGGTGCAACCCGGGAAGGTGCGCTGGCGTTGAGGTTTTCGTTTTCCAAACATTCCTTCGACCGCTTGAATGGCCTCCCAACTTGCAACGTGGGCAAGCCACGGTGGCCCAATGATGTCGCCAGCTCCATAGATGCCAGAAACACTCGTTTCATATTTTTCATTGACGGCAAGATAGCCCTTCGGATCAAGCTTGAAGGGCATTCCGCCAGGAAGCAGAGGTGCAACGCCAATGGCAACAAGCGCTACGTCGGCAGTGAGTGTCTCGCTTTTTTTTCCAGAAACTGTAATCGAAACGCCAGTCGCTGTTGTTTCGGCTTTCTCAACTTTTGTTTCGGTCAAAATTTTGATCCCTTGCTTGGTCAACGCTTTTTCGAGAGCGACGCTGACTTCAGTGTCTTCGACCGGAAGAATGTTCGGCATCATTTCGATGACGGTAACTTTTGTTCCGAACGAATTGAAAAAATAGGCAAACTCGATTCCAATGGCACCAGCGCCGATCACGATGATTTCTTTGGGTTGTACTGGTAGCGCCATAGCTTGACGACTGCCTATGACGGAAGTCCCATTCATTGGGAAGCCTGGCATCTCGCGTGTGACAACTCCAGTGGTGATGAGGATTTTTGGTGCTGCGAGTTGCGCCGCTGTTCCATCTTTTTTGACAACGTCAACTTGTCCAGCCTTTGGAATGGTGGCTTCGCCAAGAATGTAGTCGACTTTATTTTTTTTGAAAAGAAACTCGATGCCACCTGCAAGCTTGTCTGCAACTTTGCGCGAACGGCCGATAACCTT
>VGZN01000852.1 GCA_016872635.1 Planctomycetota bacterium
CTTGGTTCTGCTCCATGTCTTCCCTGACCATTTGGCAGTAAAGTTCCAAATAGTTTCCATCCGTGGTGATGACGGCATTTCTCCCCGTCACAGGGTCAATGTCATAGTCAAGGATGACTTCAACTCCCCCAACGTGATTGACGCCCTCCTTGAGCCGGCTTTCGAGGAAACTTTCGATTTCCAACACGATGTAATCGAAGTGCAGTTCCTTCATCCATTCGTCAGTCGCCAGCCGTTCCAGCAATTTGTTGCTTTCGACGGCTTCGCCAAACGTGTCAAGCCGATGACCGATTCGTTTCAGATACTCTCCGATGAACCATTCGGCTTCCTTGAACGTCAGGTGTTTGTGTTCGTGGCCCGGCAACTTCACCTTGAAGTGTTTGCCTTGGCTGTTCCCAGCAAGATTTTGCTGGCTTTCTTCGTCCCACCACAAACCGCCCAACCACAGTTTTTCGCTACGGGGAGAACGCTTCGGCGTCGATGCCCGGCGTTCATCCAGTTTCGTTTGCAGCCGCCCGAACAATGCAGGGTCGATGAACGGCTCAAACACTTCCTGATTCGGCTGGAACCACTTTTCCTTGTCATTCTGACGATACACGCCCTTAGCGTCTTCATTCGTTTCGACAATTCGCCCACCCGCTTCAAGATGGCGAAAGTTTGATTGGCTGGTGCGGTTCCAAGCCGGCTTCCCCATGAGAACCGTGTTTTCCAACAGCCCGTCGATGAAGGCAGAATACCAACGGTCGGAATATACCGGCTTGATGCCCTCTTGGTTCAACTGCTGGGCGATGCCGTAGGATTTCCAGCCGGCATCGAACATTTCACAAATCCGAAGCAACGTATCTACCCGCTCTTGCCGAATGCTGGGCGAATAAAACAGCCGGTCGGAAGTGTCCTTGGAAGGTCGATGCCGAATTTCTTTTTCTGGCATGATGCCGTTCGCATCCTTGACGATTTCATTGCCATAACGCTCGGCTTCAACGTATTCGCCTTGGTCGTTCAGGACGTGTTTGATTCGCAAGTCCCAAGCGTCTTCAACCATTCGCCATTTTTCCTTGCCGTCCTTGCCGATGCAGACAACATCGAATCCATACACCAGATATTTTGAGCCGACGTATTCGCCCAACACGGCCCGGCGTCGTTTGCCGAACAACACCCGCTCGGCTTTGTCGATTTGCTCTTGGCGGGACTGGCTGGCCCCCACCGTATTGACGATGACGGTTTCCAAGTCGCCCTTGCTGCGATCCTTTCCGTCGATGGCCGTAATGAGCCGAACACCGCCCCGCTTCAAGATGGTAAGAAAATATCCGAGTTCATTGCTGTCGGCAGTCCCAAAACGGTCGAGTCGCTGCACCAGAATCAGGTTCGGCTTGTGGGCTTCAATGTCGTTCAGCATCGACTGAAACGAATGCCGCTGGTGGGATTTGTGCCGCTTCTGGTAGTCGCCATACTGCCCAACAATTTCGATGTTATTGTCGGCGGCGTATTGCCGAATAATCCGAACCTGTTCATCGACCTCTTGGCTTGGGGTCGAAACTCGGATGTAGATGAATGCTGTTGTTTTCGTGGCCGTTGCGACCATGCTTCCCACTCCGTTTCTAGGCGGCTTCCCGCTCAAGATACCGCCAGACCGTCCGCAAGCTGGTTCCCATCGCCTTAGCGATTTCAGGGGCCGTCAGACCTTGGGATTTGAGTTCGTTCGCCCGCTTAGGCTTCGCCTTGGTCGTTCCCTTTTGGCGACCCTTGAACAAGCCCTTCTTGCGTGCGACTTCGATTCCAGCCGCTTGCCGCTCACGCCGGAATTC
>VGZN01000853.1 GCA_016872635.1 Planctomycetota bacterium
GGAAAAGAAATTTTCTCGACTCGGCGTCACCAACCTTTATGAGGGCGATATCAGCACCGACTGGTGCGTCCGTATTCTCGTTGGGCCCGGCCGTAGCGATGGCTTGGGAAAATACGACACGGAGCGATCGCTGGGCCGCTATGTTTCTCACGGGATGGAAATGGACATACGCGATTTGAGGAGAGCGAATAGGCGCCGCCGAGAGGTTGAAATCCTCCCGGAATGGGAACCGGCTGACCCGCGGCGGAACCTGATGGACGCCCATGAGAACCGCGAACTGGCGCAGCTCGCCCTGTCCAGGGTGCTGAAAAGGACCGACCCCAAATCACTGATGTTCCGCATCCTGGAGGCCATGGGCGGGTACCTGGCCGAATTAAGTGAATGGCCTTCATACCACTGGATTGCGCACAAGCTAGCGGTCACTTGTCGCAATCTGAACCATATTTGCGCGTTGCGCAACGAGGCACTAACCGCAATCGATGACGAGATCGTCAACCTGGCCAATGGATTCTGAGTATTCGGCTCCGTTGCCAATCACCAAAAGGAGAAGCATCATGATCGAACATGCAGGAATCGTCGCGGGCCACGAACTCCCGGTAGTGGAATACTGGCCGCTGCCCTCAGTGGAGATATCGCGGGAAACCGGGGATGTTCTGGATGATTGGATCCGCACACCGAATCTACACCGGGTGATGTTCGGGAAAAGGCTCGAGGCGGGATTCCGCATGATGTCCGATTGGGCCTACGACGACTGAAACCGGGAAGAGTCGACATTGTTTCGTAGGCAGGAGATCGTTCCAAGCCACCCTTGCAAGATCGAGCCCCTGCAAACCAAAGCTGGAATCGCAGGAGGACTGGCCAAGTTTACCACGATGAACATGATTCATGCGCAAAAGCTAATGTGGAAAAATCAGCGTTCTGGATGAATTCGCTGCCGTTTGATTCGAAGAGTGTTTGTGACAGTACCACAAAGGAGGGCGATCAGGATGCATCACAACACGAATATTCAATTGTCGATCAGCAACATGCATCAATGGCTGGACCTCGCCAGAATCCCCCCGGATGCCATCGTCATGTTCGAGAGGGATCTCATAGGCGCCATGCTTGCTTCAGAAAAGGAGGGAGCGGAGATTGAAATGATTGGCCGTCTCTTCCGGGCACATTTGGTGATGTGCCCCCTCTCTGAAAAATTCAGGGGTAAATCCGTGAATGACACACTCTATCGCCTGGGTTTCAGGCAAACCCCGTCATACGGAAGCATCAAAGACTGGAAATCGGCTCTCTGGTGGGCGAATCCGAAGTCACGAACGGAAAGAGGCAGGTCCCAGAAGGGCAAGCTTGGAAAACGGGTGAGAACCTGCAGGAAGCAGGCAATCCATTGGCTGAGAACATTGGCTGGACTTGTTCCGCAAATCCTGAATTACAATGACGGCATGATTTCAATTGCCACAGGCATTTGCGAGTCGATAATCGGAGAAGCATTTCTGGAATTCCGGAATGGCAAAAAGCCGGAGATTGGAAAATGGGATGGCACTTTTCCTGAAAGAATAACGGATGCATTCCAACCTTGCCAACTGGCCGCGGGTTCCTGAATCAAGAATGTTGCGAGATCGGCAAAAGGCGATCAATCTTTAAATTATTCTGAATTTCAATGCGGTTGAATCGAAACTTTTGTGGATGGCTTCAAACGGAGTAAAAGAAATGCCAGATGGAAGCTTATCAGGATCCCTGTCGGAACCGACCAGACTCGGACTCGCGTGGGTATTTCCCCCATGCGGGAAATTCTCGGTGAGCGGAGCCGA
>VGZN01000854.1 GCA_016872635.1 Planctomycetota bacterium
GTTGGTGGCCCATTCGCTCAAAGCCGAAAGCAGGTTGTCACGCGAAAAGGTGCTTGTCTGGCTGACGTCGGAGCAAATGTTTGCGATCAATTCGCGCTCTCTTGAGTTGAGATGGCCGGTTTCGGATGCGAATCGACTCAGAAAGCCAGCAACGAGCACGGTAGCGGCGTCGTCTTCGGGCAATTCATTATCCGCCGCTGAGTCAATCGAGTGCCCGATAGCAGCACCGATACCGGCACCAATGGGACCGCCCAATGCGGCACCGACACCGAGGCCGATCGCTTTCCCAAACCACCCCATGCGAGGACTCCTTTTGTAGATGCCTAACGACGGCCGTAACCGGGCGGCCGCCAAGAGACTCTGATTACAAAACCGACGCCAGCGGCCGCTCCGGTTCACGGCATGGTTAGGGCCTCGAACTCAGCCTTCCAGTGCGGCACAACGGCACCTTCGTTAAAGCAATAGCCGCGATCGCCTCTGATTGCGCCAAAGTATCCATGGATTTCAACTTCCGGAAGGTTCTGTTGGAAGTAAACCCTTGTTTCGTTTTTGAAAAACCTTGTGAACTCGGGCACCAAGGCAAGCATTTCGTTCGTATTGACCGCCTGCTCTCGCTCCGGAGCCCAAAGAATCTTGAACGGATTCTCGTTGTGCGGCCCGAAACCCGACCAGCCAAACTTGGGGTACTTCGTTTCCCTTCGCCACGTATCATATGAATCTCGGAAATAGGTAAAGAGTGCTTGATCCGTGAGAACGACCATGAACAAGCACAGGACGAACCGAGATCGGTCGTGCTCGGGAACAGTCGCGAGATCAGCAGCGACGTTCTCCCAGTCGGGGCCCCCGAAAAACACGACCGCTGGATCGCGCATAATGTGGTCACGTACGACATCGTTGGGGCGACGAAAGGCAAGCCCCGCAAGCTGCGTTCGGAATCGGGCATAGAAATACTCGTGCATGCTGGGTTCCTTGTGGCCCTAACGACCGCGGTAACGGGGCCGCCGCCAAAAAACTATGATTTCACAATCCGCGCGATCGGCGGCTCCCGTTCACCGCATGGTTCGCCGCTTCAGATTTCGGGAAACAACGTGGCAACTACGGAACGGCACTCCTCATCGGCATCTTGAAAACGATCTGGGCGAGCATCGAGCAATTCAACGGTTGCCTCACAATGTTCGTCTGGCCCTGGCATCACAGAAATCCAGACGTTGGGTTCACGAATGCAAAGCCATTGGCCGTTTTGCTGCAAGACTCGCCATGTATTTCGCGTCAGGATTCCCGCTTGTTCGCGGGAACACCGTCGGGTTTGAAAACGATCCATGCGCCGCCTCACTCTTTGGGGATGATTGAAACTTTGGGAGTCGCGTAATCGTCAGCGTACACTTCTATCGTTTCTCCCGGAACGGGTACCCAGCTCTCGAATTCGAGCCATCCCACTTCGACGGAGCTTCCGGGGGAAAGATGATCCGTTGCTTTGACAGATGCACTTGATACCTGCTCGAAGTTCCGTCCGACGACACTGACATTGTAAAGGTGATGGTTTGAGTTGTTGGTAATGACGACAACTTGGCCAACACCGACTAACGACGGGCGATAGGAAACGGTCACGGGTGGTGGCAACGCAGATTTCCCGCAACCGGAGAGCACGGGGATCAACGTTGCCAGCATCGTTGCGAAAAACACGACGCGTTGGTTCGATGCCATGGCGATTCTCCTGCGGCGAACTTGTGTTTATACGGATCAGCCTAAACTCTGTAGGCCGCAGCAATGCAGCCTATCACGCAATCTAG
>VGZN01000855.1 GCA_016872635.1 Planctomycetota bacterium
TAAGATCGCCGTCTCCATTCCCAATCCCGACACTGCGGGCAACTTGGTCTGCTTCTTCACCACTCCATAGAACGCGAATGAAATCGCCAGAGCGATAGAAACCCACAATCGCTCGCTCGACATCGCGCTGAGCAATAACCCCGAAGCGGCAATGGCAACCGCCAGCCACTGCCATCTTCCGAGACGCTCGTGGAAAAGTATAACCCCCAGCACGACACTTACCAAAGGATTAATAAAATACCCCAGGCTACCATCGACAACGGCTTGATTCAAAACCGCCCAAATGAATACAAGCCAATTGATACTGATCAGCAGCGCCGCAAGGGCTGCCAACGCGACGCGGCGTGGGTTTTTAAGTGCATCTCTAATATCGCCCCATTGCCCCAACCACGTCACGCAGATGCATAGGGTTAATAAGGACCACAGGATCCGATGGCAGATGATCTCCAAAGGATCCACATGCTTGAGAAACTTCCAGTACAGAGGAAAAATGCCCCACAGGACGAACGCCGATAGGGCTTGGAAAATGTACAAGGAATACTCCGATCCTAGCGTCCCATTTGGTCGACCAAGTGTCCAGCGCCGTAAATGGTACGTAGCGACTCGAGAACACCCGCAATATGAACTGCGACCGCTCGGGAAGCTTTGTCTGTGTAATAGAAATCTCCGGTCAAGCTTTCGATGTTACCATCGAAAATGATTCCCACCATGGCTCCATCGCGGGACACAACCGGCGAACCAGAGTTTCCACCGATAATGTCGGCAGTGCAGACAAAATTGAAAGGCGTGTCAGACTTGATCTTTTCCTTGGCCGCATGCCAGCTTGCGGGCAATACCCATGCATCTTTGCTTTGATGCGCTTTTTCATGCTCGAAGGCACCACCAAGTTTGGTGTGTGCAGGAATCGCTTTCCCATTGCTTTCGTAGCCGGCAACAGATCCGTAGGACAGTCTCAACGTAAAAGTAGCGTCCGGATACACACTATCACCCCCCACTGCGAATTTCGCTTCCGTAATCTTCGCGTAGGCTTGACGCTCTTGTTCGTCGAGGGATTCGGTCGCCTCGCGGACCTTGCGGTATTCCGGTTCCATGCTCTTCACTAGCCCTACTAGTGGATCCTTGGAGTTCTGGATTCCCTCAAGCCCCGACTTGGCAAGGGTCTTGCGTCCTTCGGCGGTCATGAGCTTTGTCCCAGCGATGATCTCCGTAGCGCGATCGCGCGGGTTTTTGCCGGCGAGCGCCGCTTTGACCAAAGGATCATTGCCCCCGCGATCATCGATCAATCGGGACAATTCGTCCGCCAATTGCACGCGTTCCAAATCATCGTAGACCGGTACGTCTGAGAAGAGCTCTTGTTCGAGCGATTGCCTCGCGCTATCTCGGAACTCTCGCAATCGCTCTGCGCTCGGCTTTTTGTCTTCGCTCGCCATCAAAACGATTTTCTCCGCGAAACCATAGAGTTGGGTTCGCAGCGATGCGGACTTCGTAACCCACTCCTTGCGTTTTGCTTGGACATCTTTGACGGTCCCCCAAGCACCTGCAAGCGGGGCAAGTTTCGGATTGGCTTCTAGAACCGATAGCATCTTTGCCTCATCCCGTTTTTTGGACTCGACAAAGCTTGGGTCCTGGATGCCAGATAGCATCCCGGTATACGCTTTACGCGAGTTTTGAACTCCGAACAGATCGTCGCGGCCACGCCGCAATTGTTCGGGGCCAGCGAGCCCGTACTGCTGCAGCATGATTTCCTTGCGACGCAACAAATTCATGGTTCGTGGAAGCCCAAAGTCCCG
>VGZN01000856.1 GCA_016872635.1 Planctomycetota bacterium
ACGAGTTGACCAGAGACCGGCGGATGGAGTGCTGATGAAGAATACTTCTTCGCCATCTGCCATTGTGTTCCATCCCTGGTTCATTTTCTTGGGGTCGTAGCGTTGAATTACTTCATTGACGTCTGCATACCTGCACTTTAGGCGAATTGTTTAGTTTTGGGCACTGGTTCAAGGCAACCGGAATCGTTTGGGATCAGGCTGGATCAGGCTGCGATGGCCAGGAACTCGTCGAATAGACGTTTGAGTTTTTCGTGATTGGCATCGCTCGCAAGAACCGTGGAAAATCTTTCCCTCAGCATTTTACTGCATACGGCGCGGCGTCGGTCGGCGTGCGATGGTCGCCGGTCAGGATTATCCCATGGTCGGTCGCTGCGGTCGGTCAGATCCGCCCCGAGGACGTCCCACGACTCCAATTCGACCATCGTATACATCCAGCAATTCATTTGCCAGCAAGCAAGGTTGGACCAAACGCTTCGCACTTGCTGCTCACCGGCACGCCAGACTTCCTTGAGATCGTGGAAACACTCCTCGATGGCCCACCGTGCTGATACCGTCTCCAAGATTTTTTTCACCTCCGTGTCGGTATCCGTACTGAAGTACGCCGCCCATTGTCCGACTCCGAACTCGACGATGACAACGCGAATTGCTCCCTGCGCGATGGTCGTTGTCGCTAGGAAGGATTTGTAGCGGCGAGTTACCTCGATGCCTCGGCACACGTAAGTGATCGATTCCCAGCCTTGCCTGCTCGCCGCCCGTTTCACAAGACTCAACTTGTTACTGCCGTACTTTCTAGGTCGTCCTCGCTGGCCCACCCGACGTTCCGGCGGAAGCCCGAATAGCACAGCGTTGCGCCGAAGTCGACTGACCAAGGTCACGTTCATCCCGTGGAGCTTCTTGAGGAACATCGCGGTTGCGTATGCGCCATCGACCACCAAGACGATTTGCGTCTGGCAACCAATGGATCGCAGTAGTGATACCAAACGCGTTACCAGTTCCAAGCCAAGCTGATGTTTCGTTTTGAATTCCCAGCCATATCTCGAATTCAGCTTGTTCACATCTTGCTGACGCACGTACAAGGCGGACAACACCGGAAGAGCGATCACGCCCCAAAGCGGATGGGGTAGAAGCATCGCCAAGCACACCCAATTATGTCCGTAGAGCCAGTCACCATCGACCGGCCCAGGAGTAGGATTGCGATGTACGTTGGCACCTTCAACGTGACGGCCGAAACGCCGTGTCGGCGAATCATCCAACGCATGGGTCCAGTGCCCCTCGGGGCCGGGGTCAAACTTACGCACAATGTTTCGAATCAAGGGAATCGCCAGAGGGAAAAGGTTCCTTCCAATGGTTCCGAGGGCATCGTAAAAACGATCCCAATCGTCTTTGACTCCTGCAGCACGAAACCAAGAACTGGCCGTTCGTCGCCCTTTGGCGATGAGAATACCAACGAGAATGATGGAGAATCGAAATGCTGTTCGGGAATCCAGCATGGATTGCATGCTTTTTGCAAGATCCGCCAAACCGCCGAGCAACGGACAACGAGCCTCCTGGGTTCGCACCCGGCGACAGCTGGGGTTCCTGAGTCGTGTCCGCTTGTCGTGTTGCGAGGGGGGCGATTTTTTGGTGTGTCGAGGTTGTTTTCGACCGTCCGAGAAGTTACGCTTTGCCATCCTTGGCTCTCCGGGATGAGGTGGTCTTTGCAAACTCCTTTTTCCTTGAGAGCCATTTTCGTTTCCAGATCAATTCGTGTGCTAGCTAAAACTTTCGCCTAAAGTGCAGTGAAAAAAGA
>VGZN01000857.1 GCA_016872635.1 Planctomycetota bacterium
AAGAGGGACTCAAAGAGTTCTTGGAAAAGCTGAAGGACGAGAGCGGCGCGAAGAAGTAATCGCGGTTTGCTGAACAGTTCGTAGGCAGCGTCAGCGTTACTGTCCTCGAAGCTGCAGCCTTCGGTTGCGAAAAAGTTCATGACACCGGCACCAGTGCCGGTGTCAGTCGTTGATGGGTCGCAAATCCATGAATTCCGCACCTATGAATCGTAAAATCGTTAAGGTGTCAGGCACTTTCGGTTGAAGAAAGCGGGTAACGGGTGAAAAACGCATTGTCAGTCGCCGTACTCATTTCTGGAGGCGGAACCACTTTGAAGAACTTGATCGATCGCCGCGATGCTGGCGAGCTACCGATCGACTTCAAATTGGTGATCAGTTCCAAGTCCTCTGCGGCTGGGTTGGGATTTGCCGCACAAGCTGGTATACGGATCCGTGTTATCACCAAGAGGGATTTTGCGAGTCCCTTGAGCCATTCTGAAGCGGTGTTCGATGCTTGCAGGCAATCCGGCGTTGAGTTGGTGGTCATGGGTGGGTATCTAGAGCATCTGCTGATCCCGTCGGATTTCGAGAATCGCGTGATCAATATTCATCCGTCCCTGATCCCTTCGTTTTGTGGGAAAGGAATGTACGGATTGCGAGTCCATCAAGCCGCGGTTGACTTCGGAGTCAAAGTGTCTGGTTGCACGGTCCATTTTGTCGACAATCAGTACGATCATGGCCCAATCTTGCTTCAACGAGGGTGCGAGGTACTTGATGGGGATACCGCCGAGACACTGCAGCAACGCGTTTTTATGCTAGAACGCGAAGCATTGCCGCAGGCGATTCTAATGATTTGTCGCGATCGGTCTCGATATTTAGCCGCCAATGGCTCGTTGAACTCACTACCGTAATCGTGTTAATCGCGAAAACAGTCGGCACGGCTGGCGATGTAGGGATAATCGTTACCGTCTACTGCGAGTGCCCAAAGGTAGGGTTCTTTTTGCAATCTGCATTGCAACGGGGGCGGTAAAGCGGTAAAGTACAGCATCTCGCGGTGTCAGCGGTCATTTAGTGGGTCTGTTGTCTAGTCTCGTTTTGTTCGTGTTAGGTTTCGCGAGTGGTTTTTCGATGTAGTCGCAGCATTTGTTTTGCTGCTCTTGAGCGCGACTAGCGTGGACTGTCGGATTCGTTAACGCTTAGGTTCTCTCGCGACTCTGATGTTCTGCCCAGCTCTTTCGTGCGATCTGGTGCGCTCGTTCCGTGAAGTGCGGGTACCTAGTGGTTTTTGTTGAGGTGTTTTTGTGACCAATATTTACGTTGGAAATTTGTCGTTCAAGGCTACAGAAGCCGATATCCGCACGGCTTTCGAGCAGTACGGCGAAGTTAGCCGAGTTAGCATCATCGTTGATCGTGAGACCAACCGTTCCCGAGGGTTCGCATTCGTTGAAATGCCAAATGCTGAAGAAGCACAATCGGCAATCTCGAATCTCAATGATTCGTCGATCGCAGATCGTCGTATTTCGTGCAACGAAGCACGTGAACGTGAAAGCCGACCATCAGGTGGTGGCGGACGTAGCGGCGGCGGCGGATATGGCGGTGGTGGTGGCGGCGGCTACGGTGGTGGTCGCAGCGGTGGTGGTGGATACGGCGGAGGTGGCGGTGGCCGCCGTGACCGCGATTCGCGTTACTAAGATTCATCATTCGTGATGCAATCGTCTTCAGTCGCAATGCGATGAAAACGTTTTGCTTCACCCCTGAAGTGATTTCGAAAGCCCACCTTGCTCCGTAACAGGCTGCAAGGTGGGCTTT
>VGZN01000858.1 GCA_016872635.1 Planctomycetota bacterium
TTCCTTACGACGCAATAGATTCATGGTTCGTGGAAGCCCAAAGTCCCGTTGGTACTCCACAGCATCCGACGTGAGGATCCGTCGCGTGCGTCCAGGATTGCCTGAAACAAAAACGAGATCTTGTTCCTTAGCACCATTGGGATCCATCTTCAGATAATTCTCAATCTTCGCAGGCTTGCCATCTTCGTAGACGCGGAACAAAGTTACGTCGAGGCAATAGCGAGGATACTCGAAATTGTCCGCGTCACCGCCAAAGAATGCTGATTGAGCTTCAGGCGCCCACACCAGCCGAACATCGGTGTACTTTTTATAGCGGTAAAGGTGATAGCGACCGCCACCGTAAAGAGTCACGACATCGCTGCGCAAACCGGTCTTGTCGAGCGACTCCTTTTCGATCTGCGCCATCATCGCTTGACGTGCTTTGAAGGCTTCAGGAGGAGACATGCTATCCTTGACGGCTTCATTCACACGGGATGTGACATCCTCGATGCTGATCAGTTGGTTCAATTCCAAATCGGTTGCTGGAATTTCTTCTTCAAGTGTCTTCGCGAGGAAGCCGTTTTCGTTGTAGTTCTTCTCGGCCGTCGATAATTTAAAAAGCGTATCCGAGGCGACGTGATGATTGGTCAGCACCAAACCATTGGAAGAAACAAAGGAAGCCGATCCGCCTGAATTGAAACGGACGCTGGAAAGCATCAATCGATCCAGCCACTCTTGCGTTGGCTCGAATTTGTATTTGGAAGCCAATTGTTGTTTAGGAACGGCGTTGAACAACCACATTCCTTCGTCGGCCCTGACTGGGCTGGGGCGGTGAATCTCTGCCCCGACGAGGCCCGCAATAGCCGCAGTAACGATTGTAAGCTTCTTCCATCGATTCATGCTTTTGGAATTCATCGCGATCCCCTCTCAAATTGTGTCGTCAAATTATGCAAAACAGAGTTCGATACACTGTCGCTGCCTACAGTGATCTCGCCCCATACTGTAGCTGGAAACCCCTAATCCGTCACCGGTTCCCTGTCGACCGAACGGATACCCTGAGGTAACTTCATCGACTGCCCATCATTGGTTGGCATCCAAATACCGCTCCTGGGCAAATTCGCTGAGAATCGTATCTTATGAGAAAGCATGGGCAATCGATCCAGGCTTTGCCCGGATATAGGGCAAAGCGATCCAAAGCTACTGGCCTTCCGAAGTCAAATGCCCAACGTGCGAAGAACACCGCTCCGCAGCGAATAAACCGGTCGCTCGAAGCCGAATCCTAATTACTCATGAGCATTACCTACGAACTTCCCGTCCAATGGCTTTAGCACCCCTCAATGTACCGATTCATGGTTCCTCGTTGTCCGCGGAGGTTCATTTCGCTTTGAACGCGGCCGTCGCAGGGGCGAACGTAATTCGTGAATGGGTCGGCAAACCCCTTGCTATGGAAGAGAAGGGTGTTGGTGATCTGGTATCGGAAGTTGATAAACGGGCCGAAGCCGCTGTGCTGAGCGTTTTAGAAGCTTCCCCCATCCGAGCCTCGGTACTCTCCGAAGAATCGGATCCAAGCGTCGTCGAGGGCTCATCCCGTTGCTGGATTGTCGACCCGCTCGATGGCACGAGCGCTTTCCTCTTCCGTGTTGGCGATCCCTTTCCATCGGTCTTGGTCGCACTCGAACAAGACGACCAACCGTTGGTGGGTGTGGTTTTGTTTCCCCTTACTGGCGAATGTTTCTATTCGCATCGCGGAATGGGTGCTTACAAAGATGGAGTACGCCTTCACCCTCCCGCGCCGCGAAGCCTCCAGGA
>VGZN01000859.1 GCA_016872635.1 Planctomycetota bacterium
ATCGAGGCTGGTTCTGGATGCTTCGATTCCTCGGGGATCGAACTAGTGTTGGCTTCGTCGATGCAAATGTCGCGACGACGCCGATGCCACGACATGAGTCCAGTGCGGAGCGATGGGACTGGTTGTTGACGCGAACTCCGACCGTTGGGAAATTGATGGAAAAGGCAAGCTTGGTTGCTCCTAGCGATCCCTCTGGCACTGTGCGGTTGGAATCGGTTGCGAGAATGAGCCGCTGTCGGTCGAAGTCGGTCGGCGACGGTTGGATACTGCTCCCGGTTGCGTATGGGTTTGTCGATCCCTTGCATAGCTTTGGAATCGCACACTCGCTCAGTGGTATCGCTCGCATTGCGGAGGCCTTGCTAGGTCCTGCATCGAATCAAACGGTGCTTTTGCGGAATTACGCAAACGATATCCGGACTGAGATAGACTGGTTCGATACTCTGATCTCCGGTAGCTATCTGGGGCTGCCGAGCGACCGCGATTTTCTCGCATACGCCTCTCTCTACTTTGTTGCTGCGATCGAATTTGAAAAGCAATTGGTGGCAGATCCAAACTATTGGCCAAACGGGTTTCTCAACGCTGGGCATCAACCCATGCGACGCGCTGCTTCCGATTTGTGGTGCACTGCCAAGTCGCGTCGCGAACATGGTCCAGAGAAGCCCACGCAGGTAGGGCGTGCTTCACGTGCCGATGGAGAAGATTTTATCGATGCAGTGCGATCGGCGATTCAGCCATGGAACCATGTTGGTCTTCTCGACCCAAAGCTCTGCCAGCGCCTCAATCATACAGCTCCGCCAAAGCGTTTTCGGGGCGTCTCTTCCTAGTCCATGCAGACTTCGCATGGTTCGAGATGATTCGTAGGTAGCGACTTCGAATGGCTCCAGAATCGTCGGATGCGGATGGACTAAGTGCCTTGGATGTGCGGTGGAGCCACAGCAATCCATGGAAATCGGATCGTGAAAGCTGTCCCTTTTCCAACGGTGCTGTCAACTCGAATTCGCCCCTGGTGCTCCTCGACAATCTCTTTACAAGCGGACAGCCCAAGGCCTGTGCCCCCTTTGCCGCTCGAGTCCGGTCCATCCTTGGTGCTAAAGAAAGGCTCGAAAATACGAGGTAGGATTTCTGGCGGGATACCTTTGCCGTTATCTCGAATGGTTAACATCACGGATTGTGTGGTTTCCTCGGGAGCGATCCGGATACGAATCGTTCCGTTCTCCCCGATCGCTTGCCTAGCATTCGTTATCAAATTGAGGAGCAAACGCTGGATCTGTCCTGGTGATGCCAAGATATTCGGGCTCGGGGTAAACTCCTTTTCGATATCGATCCGGTATTTCATCATTTCCCGTTCGAGGAGCATCAGTGAATCTTCGACGAGGGTCACCAAATTGGTTGGTTCCATCAGGCCGGCGCGGTTTCGGGATAGACCAAGGATCGTGCTGGTGATCTTTGCTCCGCGATTGGCTGCATCGAGAATTCGGGTGAATGCTTTGTCGCGTGTCGCTTCATCCTTATGCCGCAGTCCCATCTTTGCGTAGTTCAAGATAGTCATTAGCAGATTATTAAATTCATGCGTCGTCGTGCTCGTCAGTTCGCCGATACTGGCCAATCGCTCCAGCTGGATCATTCGGTGTTCTAACTGTTCGATCCACGCTTCCCGTTCGGCATTCTTGGTGGATGTCATGGAGGACTTTGGAGAGGACGAAGGCATCGGAGTCTATTTCTCGGAGTCGGTATTAAGGGGGACAGATTGAGGGGGATCTCATCTCGACTTGTTTTTCATGGCATT
>VGZN01000860.1 GCA_016872635.1 Planctomycetota bacterium
AGGATTTGCATGGGAGCCTCTTCCGATGTGCATTAAGCCTTCACGATTTCGGCAGTACCGGTTATTCCGTGCATCGCATTCCGCGTGTCAACAATTAGATCCGCCCACCGTGACAACTCGGCGTAATTGACTGCCTTATGCGCTGTTGCAATCAATACAGCATCATATTTGGAGATGACTTCCTTCTTCCAGGGGACACATTCCACGCCAGCCCAATGTCCATGCTCACGACTTGGCCGGATGGCGGGGATGTATGGGTCATAGTATGCGACTTCTGCACCTCGATCCTTCAATTTGTCCATCAGCGTGTAACCAGGTGACTCACGCGCGTCGTCAACATCCGCTTTGTAAGCCAATCCCACTAGCAAAATCCGGCTGCCGTTGACCGGCTTGCGTCTTTTGTTCAATGCCTCTGACAGCTTCAAGACGACATAGTCAGGCATCGACACATTCACTTCACCTGCCAACTCGATGAACCGTGTTGACTTCTGATACTCTCGCGCTTTCCAAGTCAAGTAGAATGGATCGATAGGAATGCAGTGACCGCCCAATCCTGGCCCTGGGTAAAAAGCCATGTACCCGAAGGGCTTCGTTTTCGCTGCCGCGATGATCTCCCAAATATCGATTCCCATCGCTTCGTAAACCACCTTGAGTTCATTCACGAGTGCAATATTGACGCTGCGGAAGATATTCTCGAGTAGCTTAGTCGCCTCAGCGGCACGGCAACTGGAAACAGGTACAACACTGTTCAGCGCACTCTGGTACAACGCCGTTGCAGCCTTGAGGCATTCGGGCGTATACCCACCCACTACCTTGGGTATTTTCTCCACCACGCTGTTCGGATTCCCCGGATCCTCCCGCTCTGGCGAAAACGCAAGATGAAAGTCTTTTCCAGCAACCAATCCAGATCCAGATTCAAGTACATTCCTAAGATCTTCGTCCGTCGTTCCAGGATATGTGGTCGACTCAAGCACCACCAAAGTTCCTGGCTTTAAATAGGGCGCGATCGAATGCCCGGTGGACAGGATATAGGAAATATCGGGTTCGCGATTCTTATTGAGTGGCGTCGGAACACAAATGATCACCGCCTCACATTCGCTGACGCGAGAGAATTCCGTACTGGCCTGAAACCGACCGCTTCGAACATGCGATGCAATGGTGTCAGCAGGAATATGGTGAATGTAGCTTTCTCCTCGGTGGAGCGATTCAACCTTCTCTGGATCGATATCCAGCCCCAACACCGTTTGTCCTCTCGAACAAAACTGAAGCGATAGAGGCAACCCAACATAACCGAGCCCGACAATAGCGATCATAGGAACGTTATCTTCGAATTAGGAAAAAACAGAAATTCATTTTTTGAAAAAGAAACCAACCTGCATCCGAGCAACGCGTGTAAGCAAGTGGGTAGCCGCTTTGCGGCTAGAGAGTAGGGGGTTGAAAGTAGAAAGTAGAATCAGAGTAAACGTGGTCAGTTAGGTTTAGTGAGCGATTCGGCGACGAAGAGGGATTCGGACTTACCGAAAATCCCCCTTTGCGTCTTTGCGTCTTTGCGTGAAACAGGGTTTTCGGACCCACGATTCTACTGGCGATCTAAAACCCGTATCTAACAATTCGGTACGTCCCTCCACCCGGCGCTCACGCTGAGGGCTCCGAGGACTTCGCTCTCGCTTGGGGTTTAAACTGCATGAACTACTCATCCCAAAAACGCTTCCGTCGTACAAACTTCCCCTTCGCGTCTTTGCGTCGTCGCGTGAAATCCGATTTTTCTATTCCTACGATGC
>VGZN01000861.1 GCA_016872635.1 Planctomycetota bacterium
GTTGGCAAGACCAACCTGAAACGGATCGTGTTGATGTTGACTCGACTCATCCAGCGAACTGATTCGGTATCGGAGGGATCGATCGAGTACGAGTACGAGTACCGCGATGCTGAGTACGAGTACGAGAAAACGCACGAACAAAGCATTGGACCGAAGTGCTCGATCGGCGCGCTCTGACATGGTGACTTTTTCTCCTCGCACTCGGTCAATGCGGTCGTTCGTCAGACACAATAACCAACCGTCCTGGGCGTCTTTGAGCACGGCGATCTTGGTACTTTTTGAACTCTGGAGCTATTATGCGATTTGGGATTCGATTGATTATCGCTTTCATGACCGTAGTCTTTTCAAACAGTCTTGGTCGAGCCCAGGAGCTTGAAGTGTTGAGTGAGAAGGTACGAAATTTTTCGGAACTGTACCTTCAATCCATTCAGAATATGAGATGTGCCGTCGAAGGCTCTGTGGCGGAACGTCTATTTCACGGGGAGATCGCCTTGCTAAATGGAGTGACTCCCTTCCATCTTCCATCAAACGGCGGTTTCTTTTCTAGCATGGTAACCACTTCGGGCGCTGACGATGAACACGTGGGGAAGACGAGCATGAAGCTAGGGAATCCGCAATACTCATTCAGACTAGTTCGCGAGGAACTCGGTTCTTCATTCCATCTCGATGATTTGTCAATCCAATATGACAACGTTTATCGAAAAGCGGTTGCTGAAGATCGAATTTTCTTCTCGTTCTCCGCGACTGACTCGGAAGCTGTCTTCGCTCCGATCATGGTACACGACGTCTCCACCATCGATTTACTCAACGGTGATCGTGGTGTTCAAAGCCGCATCGCAACAACCGGCAGTTCAGAACAAACCGATGTTGAATTTATCTTTCCCGAGGATCACCCGTTTGGTCATGCGAGTGCGCACGTGAGCTTTGGAAAGTCTGGGGAGTTACTTCGCTATGAATTACGAGACCGCTCTCGAAACGGTATAGAAGTTTGTTACTTCGCTGCTGTCCGGTACTCGGAATCGGATAAAGCCTCCAGCGGGCTCGCACTGCCTACGGAATTGCGGATACAAACAACGACTAAGATTTCAGGTAAAACGTCACAGCAGCCTGAATACTGGTACAAACTGAGTAACTTTGAATTCGGTAAAAACACGATGGCTCAGTTCACTCTCTCGCATTATAGTATTCAAGAACCCGAGGGCGCGACAGTGAGCGGACCGCAGTCACCGTCATCAAACCAGACGATGCCTCCGAAAATCGAGTTGCCAGAGTTTACTCTTAAGATTGACGACAAGGCCGACTTCACATTTGATTTACAAAACCCAAATTCGCACCCAATCAGAATTGTTGGGATCGGGGGTAGTTGTGGCTTAGGAGGGTGTGTAGAACCAAAAGACTTTCAGCCATTTACCGTCGAAGCACATGGTAAAAAGTCAGTTGCAATCACGCTTGAGCCCAAGAAGCCAGGACCGCTCGAAACAGTACTGACGATATATTATGGAACGGAATCCGTGCGGAGCGTAAAGGTGATGGTTCGAGGAAGCGTAGAAGATTAACGTTACTGCGCCCCACCGGAAATTCAGTTGCAATAAAAGACGAACAAAAAATTGCACGCGAGTTGCGGATCGCGCGTTTCCTGATGGTAAATCACTCGGCCGCAACCGCGTGAATTTAGTCGTTCGTCCATCAAGTCAAAAGGAGTAATAAGATCGATACGAATCATCAATGCCCGAAGTGCTCCAATCCTATGGAACATGGTCTAATCCTG
>VGZN01000862.1 GCA_016872635.1 Planctomycetota bacterium
TGTGTCGCACCGGTACTCGGGCGGATAGTTCCGCGCCATGGGCGCACCCATGATTTGTTCGAGCTCCAGGTAATTGCGGCAGAGCTGCTCAAAGTGGTGGATAACGAGGTTGATTTCCCCTTCTTGATCATCATGCCGTTGATAAACAGAGCGAAACTGCACCTCAAATGGCTCGATGGCAGGGGTCGGTCGGACGAAGTCGCTGATCGATCGGCCATAGGCACGCGCAAGCTTGATGAGCTCATTTGGCTTGAGTCGTCGTTCCCCTTTTTCAATGGCGACAAGAGTGGTCCGTGCCGCATCGATCACTTTGGCTGCATCGGCTTGTGTCATCCCCATTTTCTTGCGCGCTTGCTGCAAAAGATCACCCAATCTCTGGGGGTCAATGCCATCCAATACGTTCGTAGGAGTCATCGCAGTAGCAATTCTTGTTGGATGGGATCCTGTAATTCCTGTATGCAAAGGACGCTGTGAGTTTGATGCTCGAACTGTTCGAAGAGTGATTGCTCAGCGGTATGCCATTCGCAGGCATAGGTGTGAAACAGCCGAATCAGTTGATGCCTCATCTGCAGCAGCGTCATGTTTTCGTCTGCATGGGCTCGGTCGGCAATGTCATTGAGTTCTGGGAATCTCTGCGTCAATGCCTGCCATGGGTCTGTTGCAGTGTTGCAAGGCTTCAAGCATTCCCGCAGCGCAGCCACTTGGGCAAGCATGCTTTCAAAATACAATCTGCTATTCTCTGCTGGTGGATTTCCGTGCGGCACAATGTACTTAGTTTTGTCGGCTAATTGTGATGCAGCAAACGCTTGCTTTCGCAACAAACAAGAGGAGCAGTAGCCACATTGAGTGGGTTGCTGTGGTTTTCGATTGGGGCTATCGCAGGAGCTGGTTAGTGAAACCAGATCGATCTGTGCATCCTCTGCTAACGGTTTGATCATTTCAGCTTTGGTATGGAACAGGAAGGGGTTGCGAACTTCAAAGCTGTCGCCAATCAGCTCAGACATCAACAGCCCAACTCCAAGCAGGGTTTCAGGATGGACTGAGCGGGAATGGTCTAGCCCGACAGCAGACTTGCGATAGGGCAGATTGATGGCGCCAATCCCATTTTCATAAACATGCAAAACCCTAAGTCCACGCAGATAAGAATACGCCGAACCTAGCAGCATAAAGACGATGCCACGCGCACGGGAGGGGTACTTCTTGAGATGATTGCTCTGAGAAAATCGAATCGGAACTCTACAGAGCTCTAGCCGATCTGGGAACAGATTCTGAAGCGCATAAAAAACATCATGCTGCTTCCTATGGGTGTTATCGCTGCTGCCCGTGCCAAACAACGCAAATGATTTGGCCGGTGATTGCTTCAAGCGGGCATACAAGCCCGCGAGAGCATCCAAACCTCCACTCCAGAGTGAGACCTCATCCACATCAGGTTCAGAGGAACAAAGCAGCGCCTGGTTTTCGATCGAACGACCTGGCTGGCATCGTCTCTCAAATTCAAAGCCCCATCGTTTACCGGTGGCCCATTCCAGCAAATGGGAAAGCTGCTCGTTCAGGGCAGATTGATTCAGAATCTCGGGGTGCCGAACCGGCAGGACTACCCTCAATCGGATTTGACGCTGCCACTGATCTTGGATGGTCAAACGATCGGAGGCGTGGATCGCAACTGCCAGATCAATAACATCCGCGATCACTGAGGGGAGCTGTTGTTGAATTCGGTGCTTAAAATGATGATCATCAATGCTGACCTCGGCATAATGGT
>VGZN01000863.1 GCA_016872635.1 Planctomycetota bacterium
GAGAAAAGAAAGGGTTTACCGTAGTCAACGCTGCGAGGAACTCTCGCGGAATCAACCTGTTGATTCTTTGGTTCTCTTGTGTCGCGTGATGGAAAACGTGGGATTGTGAAATCCATTTCAGCAACTTCTTGTAAGCAGGACTGTTTTACGGGTTCTGATCCGGATCCCATTCCAAATACCATCGACACAAAAGTCAATACCTACACCTTAAGAAGACGGACACAGGAGAGAATGATTGACAATGTTCCTGACAAAACATCTCTAGAGCGAGCGATGGATACTCCTCTACCGACTAGTCGTTCGCATCGGTATGCAACAGCGAATTCTTCCCTCCCAGATCGGGGTTCGCTATGGGATGATCAAACGTACAGCTCGGCGTCTCGGTCTATGTACGCAACTGATATTTCCGAGCCCACAGAACGAGGACAACGCTCTGAAAAGAACACCCCCTCACGAAAGTCGAAGTATGACGGGAGAGGAGTTTCCCTTTCCCACCTCAACGGAGCAACGGATTCTTTCGCTCGAGATTGCGGTGCGCACATACACGAAGTCAAGAATCTTTCGTCCCGGTCGTGGTCAAAAGCCGAACAAGGTGGTTGGAAGCGCGCGTTGCTTCCACGCTCGCCACAGAACGACCAATCGGGCAAGCTCGTCGCATCCGGTTCCATGTCGCAATACAATTTAGAGGGAGGCCAATCGGCATGTACGGCGATATGCGTAGTGGCGGCGGTGCGTATCCTATCGGCGGAAGGCGAAAGTGTTTTTGACCAAGTAAGCTCCCCCCTCAGCCTCGATGCCTGGGTCCGTGAAGGAGTAAGACTGTATCGAGAACTCGCGGGTGCAGATCCGTCCAGATCGTCTCAGCAGCATGCTTCCGTGGATGACATCTTCGAAGCCGGTGCATTTCGAGATATCTGTCAAGGCGTCATGAGGGGGGTACCTTTCCAAGGCACGGTTGACAAGCGACAGAGTCTGATCGATGCATTTCAAGCTGGAATCGACTTTGGTGTTGACCGAAGTCGCTTGGCAATCACGCTAACCAAGTCTGGCGAAACTGTCCTTTGCGTTGCGGATTGCACGAGCGGAGACTATCGATGGTTCCTCTTTGATAGCCATGGGCAGTCGCATGAGAAGGAGAAAGTGTCGTACTGCAAAGAGTACTCATCATTCCACCGGCTTTTGGATGCGTATCTGGCCAAGTATCCTTTCCAGGATTTCGGAAGCGATTCTTCCATACAATCGTCCATGTACAACCTATTTGAAGCCATACCCATTGTTTTGGATTCCACCGGACCACAGAAGAGAATGATTGACAATATTCCTGTTCCAATGTCTCTAGAGCGGACGATGGACACCTCTCGACCAGCTCGTCGTTCACATTCCTCTGCAATGGCGAATTCCTTTTCCGTAGATCGGGGTTCGCTACGGCATGAAGCCCACAACTCTGATTTTTGGTCCACGAACGCCTCCTTTACTTCCGAGCTCACGGAACAAGGACCCCACTCTAAAAAGAACCCCTCTTCAGGAAAGCTACCACTTGGCCAGCGAGGATTGTCCCTTTCATACGGCTATGAAGCAACGGAGTCTTTCGCTACAGATTCACCCATGCAAATGCATGAAGCCAAGAATGCTTCGTCCCGCTGGTGGCCTTGGCCTGAAGCCGAACAAGGTGGTTGGAAGCGCGCGTTGCTTCCACGCTCGCCACAGAACGACCAATCGGGCAAGCTCGTCGCATCCGGTTCCATGTCGCAATACA
>VGZN01000864.1 GCA_016872635.1 Planctomycetota bacterium
TGGCCGCCGGCGGGGTATCTGCGATGATGGCTTCAACCGCTATGGTCGAGGCAGCGACAGCACCGGAACCACCCTCGGAGATGCTCAACGCATTTGAACCTTTCGTTAAACGGAACGAGATAAAGATACGGTGGGATGACAGGTTTTTTTACGTCGAATCCGATGGTATACCCGATCATGCGATGATGGTTGGGATTACATCGTGGCAGCAGCAAGTCCCATTGCCGCAGTCCTACTTTGGCGGGAATGCGTGGCGCATACCGTTAGTGCCGAAGGTGGCAAAGTCACCGTTGTCCACCAAGAATCGATTTCTTCGAGGAGCGATCGCGATCGCAGCCAATGGAATCCCTATCTTTAATCCGCTCAATAATCGTGGTGACGATGCGTACTTGGTAGGCGAACTCGATGAGTTCGGAGGTCATTGTGGCAGAGCAGATGATTACCACTACCACTTGCCACCAATCCACTTGCAACCCATCGTTGGTGTCGGTGCCCCGATCGCCTATGCCCTGGATGGGTATCCGATCTATGGGTTAACCGAAGCCGATGGTTCGCCAGTTAAGAATCTTGACGCTTTTAATGGGCATGTCGATACCCATGGAGAATACCATTACCACTCCACCAAAAAATATCCGTACTTGAATGGAGGCTTTCACGGCGAGGTCGTGGAGAAAGAAGGTCAAGTCGACCCGCAGCCAAGGGCAGAGCCAGTTCGACCCTCTCTCCCGCCGATGCGCGGAGCAACGATCACAAAGTTTGAGGAATTGGAAAAGGGACGCTACAAGCTGATTTACGACGTGAATGGTCGTTCTGGCTCGGTAACTTACCGTTGGATGGATAGCGGCGCCATGGAGTTTGTGTTCGTGGAACCCAACGGAACCACGAAGACAGAAACGTATTCTCGAAACAACAATAAAGGTCGCAGAAACGATGGGCCGGGGCGAGATGGGCAGCGGCAGCCCCCGCCTCGCGGGCAACCCCCCCAGGATCCCCCGCCCCGGGATCCTCCACCCAACGACGATCCCCCGCCTCGAAAATCTCCACCGGACGGAAGGGGTGCCCCGGGCAATCCGCCACCCCCTCGCAATAATCCGCCCGATCGCAACAGCCCGCCCGATCGCAATGGAGAAGTATCCCTCAAACCACTCAAGGTTGGTAAGTCAGGGTTTGCGATTCAGTGCGCAGCGCTCGATGCGAAAGGAACCCTGCCGGTCGAATACACGTGCGACGGTGCCAAGGCTTCCCCGCCATTGGAATGGCGCCACGTTCCCGAGGGGACGAAATCGATTGCGCTGAGCATTTGGCACACGGCTCCGGACCAAGAGAAATCGTATTGGATTGTGTACAATATTCCTGTTGATAAGAAGGGCTTGGAGAAGAATAGCAAAGGGGTCGGAGTCGTTGGGTTGAACGACAAAAAACGGGCCGAGTATGACCCGATGTGCTCGAAAGGCCCCGGTAAGAAGCAATACCATGTTTCGGTATTTGCCTTGTCAGAAATGCTCCCAGCCAACAGCAAGAACATGGATCGAGCCGGCCTGTTGAAGGCGATTCGTGAGATCCAATTGGATGAGGCCGAATTGTCGTTTATCGTCGACCGAGGGGGAAAGTAAAGGCAGTGCAGTGAAGCCGGTATGATGAAGCCCATGGAGGCTAAGCGAGATTAAGCATTGTCCATCTTCATAAAGCCTGTGATATTTGATGGCATTGGGGCTCCTCTTGGAAACGTGAACTCTAGCTCGGCTAATTGCGATT
>VGZN01000865.1 GCA_016872635.1 Planctomycetota bacterium
TCCCATCCTAACCAGAAATTTCTCGCGATTATCTCTGGACGGTGCTGTGGTTCGTCGAGTGATACGATTTCCATTAAACTGAAGTCTTCTCTCAGTTTTGCAATAACAACTACAATGGGAAGATGATACGTGAATGGAATGAAATCGCGTCCCGACTCATCGAGTAACTCTTGTCGAAACATGGCGATGGCCTGCGCATCGCTATAACCACTTGCCGGGTAGCGCGTCTTAGAAATCATGGCGCCGTCGGCGATGCTTTCCACGTCGAAAAGCAAGTACTTCAATTTGTTCTGGGGGGTGGACATTTGCGATTGGAACCCGCCGTGAAGTGAGTCGTTCCTGGATACAGGTTTCGGGAAAACGGTCTGTTCTACCAATTTGGACGATGCTTTGCATCCAGGCTCAAGGTTGGAATATGGGCTTGATATTAGAAATGAGGCTGTCCCATAGAAAATTCCAAGGGGGAATGGCATGTGCCTGGAATCAATTTGGCAAGGCTACTAGGCAATCCTACTCGGAAGAACTCGTGCGCACCCCGAAAAGTTTTTCGAAGAGCTGTTCCCGCTGTGATTCCGCTTTTGAACCCGACGGAGATACTGGCCAAAGTTCGGGATCGATGAAAAGGAAATTCGGATCGAAGGACCCATCGGTCGCGATCTTTTTCAGCAAGTGTCGCTCTGTTTTCGTCAAGCGGTGACGTGAGCAAAGCTCTTGGAACAATCGATCGGGTGACTGGATTGGCTGGTTCCACCAGCGATAAAACATCACGCTGAGTCGCCAGACGGTAAAGATCCCGATGATGGTCATGATCGCCATCGGTCCGGTCCACCAAGGCCAATAGAACCGATCGTAGCCTTGCAATCGCAATATCCCAAGGCTGTTCATCGCTGTCCAGGAATTACCCCACATCAAGAACCTCTCAGATTCTGTAGGGTTTCATGGATTGCTTGAGCGACAGCAGGGCTCTGTTCCGACATCAGCGGTTGTAGTAGATCGATCGCGTTCTGATGGTTTCGGCTATCCGACATGGCTCGAATAGCTTCGATACGAACATCCTCTACGGGGTCATCGACTCGGCAAGCAACCAACTCCCATAAGGCCTGATCCAGTCCAAACGCACGTGCTGCGAGCAAGCCTCTTTGCCGACGCTGTGGGTTTTGCGAATTCAATTCGGTAATGATCAGTTCGATGAATCCTGGCTGAGCGATGCGAGTCAGTTTTGCAAATGCAGCAAGATGCCCAGGGGGCCATTCCGAGGTCTTTTCGAGTAGTTTGTCGCACTTGAACTCTCGCAGCATATTGATCACCGCGGTGCAGACACGCTTACCCAAGGCGTTGTGATTTTCGATCATCGAAGTCAGTGCACCGCGCATCGATTCTTTCCACGGTGGGGGCGTAGACGATTCGATATCGGATCCGTTCAAACTGTCGCTGAGTCCCATGACTGCGATATCAGAATTAATGGGTCTTTGCTGTTCCAAAATGTCCGCCACGATCCCAACGATCGAAGGATCGCGTTCACGGAGCAAGTCGCCGATTGGGGGGAGTGTTTCCTCGGTCGGTGCGCCTCGAAGGGTTAGCATCTCCACCAAGCAACACCGTGTTAGCAACGAAAGTTGAGGATCTCGAATCACCTCTTGGGACAAGAAGTCGAACGAGATCGCGCGCATGAGATTACGTTTTAGCTGTGTGGTCGCCCCTAATTCTTTGTACAGATCCGCGAGGGATTGTAGAAAATTTCGATCCGTCCTTT
>VGZN01000866.1 GCA_016872635.1 Planctomycetota bacterium
TTTCTCGAAGCTCTTTGCCGAGCGCCAATTGCTGTTCTTCACTCCCGGCTGACCAAGCCAGATTGGTCACCTCCTCCACAGGCCTCAGGTGAGCCTCAGGATTGCGGTGGCAGTCCAAACACCAAGTCATCGATTGATTCTTGGCTTGATAAACAACTTCCATCTGATCCACACGACCGTGGCAAGACACGCAGGAAACACCTCGATTTACGTGGGCAGAGTGATTGAAATAGACGTAATCAGGCAGACGATGAATCCGGACCCAATCGACCGATTCCCCAGTCCGCCAGCTCTCCCGAACAGGCTTCAACTTGGGAGACTCCGAGTGAATCGCCGACAACTTCGGAGCTCCCGCAGAAGTTTTCGGGCTATGGCAGTTGATACACGTCTGCGTGGCCGGAATCTGCGAGTGAGCCGATTTATCGACCGAAACGTGACAGTACTTGCAATCCATCTTTAATTCCCCAGCATGCAACGCATGGCTGAAGGGAACCGGTTGGAGTGGTCGGTACCCCGTGTTCAGAGTTTCAGGGCTCGTTACGCCCAAGAACAAAACGCTCGCGTAGGCACCGCCGGCGAGGAGCAATACACCCATAAGGGCCAAGAATTTATTGGTCCATCTGGGGAATAGGAATCGTTGGGACATATTTGGAAGACGAGTATCGGCGTAATGATCGATACGATTGTTGCAGGTGCGAGGGGCGGCAACCTTTACCGCGCCACAGAACGCATCTTCTGACGACCAGGAAGTGTAATGATTACCCGTACTTCGCAAAAGATGGCCACGAAAAACAATGCATTTCGGACGCTGTGGCATCGACGGATTTCAATGCAATCTGTTGGTTTTCTTGAGCGCGGCGTGGATTCGCGACAATTCGTCGCATCGTGCTCGCTCTGTTCGTTACGGTTGGTGCTGCTACTCGTTTCCTAAAGTCCACCGTTTTGAATGCTATCGAACGGGTGTTCGGAGGACTCGTTTGTCGAATCGATTGGAATCCCAAGGCCGATCTCGGATTTTTCCTCCACCGATTCGACTTTCCTCGAGACGTCCGATTCTTTTTTCGCTCGGTAGACCTCGCGCCCTTCAGAGTACTTTTTCTTATTTGGAGTTTGCAGCCTGAGCCACCCGTCAATCGCATCGGGACTTGGTGGATTCTCCGCACACAGGGCTGTCAATCGTTCCAATTGCTTTCGGCACCATCCACAACCGGTACCTGCACCACCACATTCATGCAATTGACTCGGGGTTCGAATCCGATGAACGCGAATATAGTTGAGGACTTTCCGCCAAGAAACGTGGAAGCAGAGGCAAAGTTCGTCGTCTGCGTCCATCGCTTACTCTCCGGTTGCGACTATTGATGTCCAGAACTCTGGGGCCCTCTACCGCAGGAACCCTACTCGGACTCATGCTTGTACTTATCGAGCTTTCGATAAAGCGTTCTCGCTCCGATGTCGAGGATTTTCGCCGCTTCCTCACGATTGCCCGCAGTGAGCTTGAGGGTTTCCTCAATGGCCCACTTCTCGATGGCATCCATGGTTTGCCCCACCAATTCACTAGGGGATTCCGATGGCTTGAGGCTACCGTGGCCATGCAGAGTGCCGGTTGCTGAATCGTTCGTACTTTCCGATTCGCTTGCGTGGCCAGAGGAATTGCCAGAGGAATTTATCGTGGGTACCAAAGACGAACTCACGGAGGGATGGTACTCGAGCAACGGCGTCGGATCGGAAAGTTCCGGTGGCAAATCATCAATAC
>VGZN01000867.1 GCA_016872635.1 Planctomycetota bacterium
GTAGGGAATTACTTGGATCTTCTGGCTGTTCTGCACCGCGCAGCAAGCCGCCGCGGCAGAACTCTGCCCCAAAACCATGAAAACCGTACTCCTTGAGGATCGGAACGATTGGAGTCTCGGTTTTGGCGATTCCCTATTCGCGATCCAGACGCTCTCCCATCGGTTGTCCGGTGCACCACCTCATGATGTTCGCTCCTCCTCGGCCCAAATCGAATGGGGATCAAAACTCATCGATGCAATCATGCTCATCACCACGCAGGCGCTAAAGGCAATCACGGCTGGCCCCACATGAAATTCCACCAGACCAGACAATTTGATCAACATCACCAAAAAAGCCAGGAGCATCACGTCCATCATGCTCCAACGCCCCGAGAACTCGATCATCCGATAAGCCCAAGCCCGATGATGATGCTCCAAATAGCGAAACCAACACAGTTCCAGGAGCGTGACCAACTTCACGATCGGCAAGACAATCGAAAACAACAGAATGACGGTAGCGATGAACCAACTGCCGCTGTGAAACAATTCAACAATTCCACCCAGCAGGCTGCTGGCATGCCGATATCCGAGCCGCTCAATTTCGAGGATGGGCAACGTGACGGCTGCAGGAAACAAAAAGATCGCGCCGATCGCGGCCGCGGCGGTTCGCTGCGAGCTGACATGTTTGCCTTGGCCTCGGTCGACTATGATACCGCACCGCGGGCAGCGTGAAACATATTCTTCACCGTGTTCGGCGACCTGTTGGATCAACCCGCAACACGGACACGCTTTCAAGCGACGTTCTGGTTTCCCTGTTTCCATTGAGTTCCCGCCCGCGGTGGAATCGCTCATGGCTCGGTCGCCGGGCGACGGGGCGCGAAACGCTGCAAGCCTTGCTGCACGTCCGTTTGGGACAGCAATCCCCAGAACGCCTCCCGTTCGCATCGCAATCCGTCTTCAAATCCATGTTCCAGGCCCGCCGTGATGGCCTTGGCGATCATCCCCTGGGATCGAAGGGTCATGGCCGGTGTGGATTCCGAAGGTGGTTGGTTTGAGTCGAGCGTTGACGCGATATCCTGCCACTGGCGTAGCCGTTCCGTCGACGACAACGGCTTGCATGCTCGCGGCCAAGGATAGGAGAGGACGGTTTCTGCGTATTCGCTTAAGCACTCCGCTTCGCGATCCGCATCCCAAAGCCCGTCGACCAATCCGCACTCGAGGGCGGCTCGACCGGTGATCGAGTCTCCTCGCGACAGCATGCGGTAGCCTTCGGCGATGCCAACCCACCGGGGCAATCGTTGCGTTCCGCCCCAGCCGGGGAGCAGACCCAGTTTGCACTCAGGCATACCGAGCACCGTCTCGCTGTCGCTGCACGCGAACCGGTAGTGGCAAGCCATGGCCCACTCGAGCCCGCCACCCAGGCATGCCCCGCGAATCCAGGCGATCGTCGGAAAGGGCAGATCCTCCCAAGCCTGGTAGATATCCTGCCCGAGCTTCATGAAGGACTGAATCTCGGCGTCGCTTTGTACGGCGATGATTTCTTTGATGTCCGCCCCGACGATATTTCCGCGGGCCTTCGCGCTTCGCACGACCACCGGCTTGACGGACCCGGAAGCGCGAAGCTCTCGAGTGAGATAGTCGAGTTCCTGAAACACTTCGCTCGACATGACGTTGAGCGAACGCCCCTCAACGTCGAGCCAAAGATCGATCCATCCTGGGTTCGACTCGTCAATTCGCAAATGGCGCAGTTTCATGATCGCGTT
>VGZN01000868.1 GCA_016872635.1 Planctomycetota bacterium
CAGCTGGTCCAAAGGTCTCAACGATTGGCAAGTCGCCCCGGAATCGCTTAAGGAGTTCGCCGCCATACCTAAGGTGATCTACACTCCTGGCAGTAACGTAGGTGTACCACTCACCGTGCTGAGAAGTTTCGATGCACCGAGCGAAGAGGTCCGCGAAGACGACGAACTGCTGCGCGATCAAATTTCGAGCGCGTCATCAGGACTGCTCTCCCTTTTGGGTATCAATGCCGACCCACTGACCAGCCGAGAACACATCCTGGTCTCCAACATCCTCAAGGATGCCTGGGAGAAAGGAAACGACCTATCGATGGAGGAAATGATTCGCTCAATCCAAACGCCACCCATTAAGAAAATTGGCGTGATCGATATCGAATCGTTCTACCCTGCCAACGAGCGAGCGAAACTCGCTATGTCCCTGAACAACCTGATGGCTTCCCCTGCCTTCGCAGGATGGATGCAAGGCCAATCGCTCGAGATCAATCAATTGCTTTACGACGAAAAGGGGAGAGCAAAGATCTCGATCATCTCGATCGCGCATCTCAACGACAGCGAACGGATGTTCTTTGTCACCATCCTGCTCAATGAACTACTCTCCTGGATGAGAACCCAGTCGGGCACCGGTGCGCTTCGCGCCCTGTTCTACATGGATGAAGTCTTCGGATACTTCCCTCCATCCTCGAATCCACCGAGCAAGAAACCGATGATGACGCTGCTAAAACAAGCTCGCGCCTTCGGACTAGGTATCGTTCTTGCTACCCAGAATCCTGTCGATCTCGATTACAAAGGCCTCTCCAACATGGGGACTTGGTTCCTGGGTCGACTCCAAACCCAACGGGATAAAGATCGTGTCCTCGATGGACTCGAAGGGGCCGCTGCCCAACAAGGCGCATCGCTCGATCGCAAGGCGATGGACAAACTACTCAGCGCGATCCAACCCCGGGTCTTCGTACTGAACAACGCTAACGAAAACGCCCCCACTCTGTTCCACACCCGTTGGGCTTTCTCCTACCTCCGAGGCCCACTCTCACGAAAAGATATCTCCACGTTGATGGCACCCTACCGCGAGTCAATGAACGGTAAGGAAAACAACAACAACAACAACACGTCCGAAACGCCGCCGTCCGCATCCATTGCTGGCTCTGTCTCCGCACCAAACACCATACCCAGCCAACCGGCACCGACTCCTAAATCCTCGCGCCCGATCATTCCGGCCGGAATCGAGGAGAAGATAGTCCTTCCTCTCACATCCCTACGCCCCCAAACTCGAGGTCTCCTCAAACCTGCGCTCCTCGCTACCGCGAGCGTTCACTTCGTCCGCGCCGCAAGCAACGTTGATCATTGGAAAGATATCACGTTACTTCGCCATATCGATGGCTCTGTCCCCGACCAGGTTTGGGACTTTTCGGAGGAACTCAATCCCGATGAGTTTCAAACCGACCAATCTCCTCCTCAACTCTTCCAATTCGAAGAACCGCCCGCCGAGCTCCTCTCTCCTAAAAACTATAAAGCGTGGGAAAAGGAACTCGCGGAATACCTTTTCCGCCACGAAAAATGCATGGTCTACTCCTGCAAGGCGATCAAGCAAACGACCCCTCCGGGATTGCAAGAGTTTGAAGCGCGTATCGAACTTTCCCAAGCCGCCCGCGATGCTCGCGATAAAGAGATGGACAAGGTTCGGAGCAAATACGACGACAAGTTCCGTACGCTCAAGGCTAAAGTCCTCGCGGCGGAGCAAAA
>VGZN01000869.1 GCA_016872635.1 Planctomycetota bacterium
CAGTCGATCGTCAGGAATGGGTGCCACTAGCTGAGCTACTTGACGGTGAGACCTTGCAAGGACTTGATGGTCTTGCGGTTGTTTTGGGCGTCACGCTTTCGCGCTTCGCGCAGCCGGTCTACAATATCGAAGTTCACGGCGAGCACGTCTACCAAGTCGGCGAGCTGGGATTGGTGGTGCATAATGCCGAGGGGCTGATCTGCAAAACCATCGGCGAAGCCGGTGAGCTCGCCGCAGGAACATTAGGTCGGAAAAAGGGAGTCGCTTCAGTCTTGAGACCAGGAACGCTTCGATTCCCTGACAAGATCGATGATGCCGCGAAGATCATTTACGAAACCAAGAATGTTGCGTACCAGCACTTATCGACGCAGTTGCGGGACTACGTAAAGATCGCCGAGGACATGGGTTATCAGCTGGTGCTGAATATACGAAAGGGTACTAACACCAAGGTGTCTTCACCGTTACAAAAGCTTTTTAACCAAGGGATTATCATTCCCAATAGGATTCTTTAATCGATGGACGGTGATTTTATCGAATTCACATTGTTTACGAAAACTCCACTCGTCGAAACCGGCAAAGCTGAAAGGTTGTACGACATTCTTGATCATTGGCGGTTTCGACCATCGAAGTTCAATGAGGTAGAACCCATTTGCAAAGACTGGAAGGACCGACATCAATTCCTTCAGCAGTTCCACGTGAATTGCAATGAATCCTTTGGAACGCTGTTAATCAAATGGACGAAACCTACGTTCAATGCGATGGTCATGTGGAGAAAAGGACCTCGCGCCAAGAGCCATTGTCTCTCCTTTTTTCAAGCGAAGCCACAAGACTTTGGTGGCGAACAAGTTCCTTACCTTTTTGAAATAGCGGACCAGCTTTTTGAGCAGTTGGATTTCGACTATGGTTTCGCCTGTCTCAATGCGGAGTACTATCATTCGAACATCTATACCGATGTGCAAATTGATGAGCGTACGATTCAGCCAGTGCAGGTAGTTGGCATGGAGTGGCCTGACTGTATTCCTGGTCTATACTGGTGCAATTACTTTGGTAACGCGTACCTCGAACAGGGATTTGGGCGACGCATTGCTGACCTGCCCAACACCACGAAGTTGGCTAATGGTATCCGATTGATGCGATCGGACTCTGCCTTAGATTGGGAATCACCTGAGGACCGCGAGCGGACACAATCATTGATGGACACATTGGGCCGAGATTGGTTCTTCACCAAAGAAACTGGGATGCCGGACAAGGCTCTTAAGACGAATAAATCGCTTTTCCTAAAGCGTTCGTCACAGTAACGGGCTACCCTTATACCGCGAAATGCCGTCGACTGCAGTTACGTGCCACCCACTTACTTGACAAGCGGGGTGATTTAAGTAGAGTTTGCGGGGACAGGAGAAGCCTAGATGCCAAGACCGTTGCGTGCTGAATTATTTGATCCGAGTGAGGTCTGTATTGTCCATTGCGTTCAGCGCTGCGTGCGTCGTGCGTTCTTAGCTGGCGAAGACCCGATGAGCGGGAAAAACTATGAGTTCCGTCGTGAATGGATCCGTGAACGGCTTGAGTGCATCGCCTCCATCTTCGGTGTGGATGTCTTGACCTATGCGATCCTTTCCAACCACATGCATGTCATCTTGCGCACTCGTCCGGATGTGGTTTCCACGTGGTCCGATCAGGAAATCGCGCGGCGTTGGCTGAGTCTGTTTCCTGGTCAACGGGTCGATGAGTTCTTGG
>VGZN01000870.1 GCA_016872635.1 Planctomycetota bacterium
GATTCAAACTTGGCCCCGCTGTGGACAGTACTGGCCAAAGGATCGATGGACGGTTCTTTGGAAATATTCGCGATTACCAAAACCAAGCCGCAGTCGATTCCACGAAACTCTTGACCAACCTCACGCAGCAACTCGCTCGTTACGCAACAGGAAAAACTCTTCGATTCAGTGACCGGCCAGCTATCAATGCGATCGTCAAACGGACGGAAGAGCAATCAGGTGGGGTACGCACACTCCTTCACGAATTGATCGCAAGTCCTTTGTTCATCGGTGAGGAGATCAGCATCTCCTCTGCTTCTGAAGCCAACGCATGGCGAGAAACTTGGCGAGCATCGATCACTCAACAAAAAACATCCGATGCCGATTCGCAACGCTTCTTGCTAGCGAATCCTGTCGATTCGGTGCAATCCCCCGCACAAAGAACTACATCGATCGAGTCCAAAGTACCATCAACGACAGATCACCTTTTTGATCCTGAACACGAGGTCCAACTGCGCGTGATGGGACTATTCGGCCCAGAGCGAGTTTCCGCGTTCGAGGAATCCATAAAGCATTTCCCCGAAGCGAGGCTCACTAATGTCGATTTCGAGACAGCAACTGCAACTATTCAATACGCTTGGCAAAGCGAACTATTTCGAAACGCCAACAATGCGCAAATCGTCGAACGAATGAACAACCAAATTCGACAATTATCTACAGGGTTGTTTTCCCTAAAACCTGTCGGCGATACCGACCATGCTTCATTCGAGCGAGTTTCCTTCGAGATCATCGGCCTCGATTGCCAAGCCTGCTCGCTGGCGGTCCAGGAAATTTTAGAATCGGCTGAAGGAGTCATCCATGCAACAACCAGCTTTCGAAATCGTGTAGCGACGGCTTGGATCGACCCGAATAAAACCGATCGAGCTCAACTCGAAGCCAAACTAGTTCAACGGGGTGTTACCTTGTCACCTAGACTCGATTAAGATCAAATCGCGCGCTTAGGCGTTGAGCCTACTCGTTTCCATCGCAACAACCTCTCTCTATCTCCATAAATCGCAGCTCATGAAACGATCCAACCTAGCCCCCTTTGCTGCCAAAGGATTTTTGATTGGCTTCTTTTTACCGATGTTCCTCATCGCTATGGATCCTGCGATTGCCAAGGACTCAACGGATGTAACTTCAAAAGTAGCAGCGGCAGTGAAGGGGAACAAAGCAACGATTGCTGCCAATAACGATGCATTTGGCGACACGGCTCAAGGGATCCCCAAAAAATTAACGGTGGAATACCAAATAGGAGACGAGAAACTCGAGAAGGAGACGAATGAGGGTGGACAGATCGAGATCGTTGCACCCGTTGGGAAAGAATTAATAATCATCAAAGCGATCTATGGCCCAGCCGATGGATCAAAACCAGTGAATATCGAGATTCCTGCCGATGTATTGGACACGTTACCAGGTTTCACCATTGAGCATGTCCTAAGCGCCGATGGAGCGATCAACGGATCGTGGATCTGCATGGCTAAAGATCCCAATGGAAGGTTATTGCTGGGTGGACAAAGTGGGCAACCTATCACCCGTGTTACCATCGCCAACGGCAAAGTTGCTAAGCAAGAAACGCTGAGAATCCCCGTCAGCGAAACGATGGGAATGCTTTTCATTGAAAACATGCTGTACATCAGTGGTAACGGAAGTCGCGGATTCGCACTGTATCGCTGCAAAGACACCAAGGGTGATGACAGTTACGACGATGTCGTA
>VGZN01000871.1 GCA_016872635.1 Planctomycetota bacterium
CATTTGAACGATGAACCGTCTTAGCCGAACGATTTCTTCCGGGGATAGCGCTAATTCAACGGATGGTTTAGGGCCGACGACGCGGTAAGTGTGGAACCACGCGTAATGGACGCCCATCTCGATCAACCGGTTCAGCCACTGCTCGCTGACGAGGTCGATGTTGGTTTTGCAGACGCTTGTTGCAACGCCGACGATAAGCTTGTTATCGACGCAGTTTTTCACCCCGGCAAGGGTTTTGTTGAGCACGTTTTTTGCACCGCGACGTTCATCGCTGACGACATCCGTGCCTTCAATACTGATAAGGGGTGTGGCATTTCCGACTCGTCGCAGTTCCTTTGCGACTTTATCGGTGATCAGCTGGCCGTTGGTGAAGATTTGGAAGTAGCAGTCCGGATGCGAGGCGAGGACATCTAGTAAATCCGGGTGCATGAACGGTTCGCCGCCGAGGATACCAAAGTAGCTGTTTCCATGTTTCTTTGCGTCGTTGATCAGTCGATTGAGATCGTCCTTGCTGATCATCTTTCGAGGGGAAGCGACGTCCACCCAGCAGCCTTGGCATCGAAGTTGGCAGCTGTTGATGATGGAAATGAACAAGAAGGGAGGGAAGTGGATCCCTTGTTTCAGACGTTTCTTATATTTCTGGACCGACCTCATGCCCTTGTAGCCGAAATTGTAAGCGAACTTCCATAGAAGTCGCTTATCGATTTCGTTGAACATTCGGTAAGCGAGTCGAGCGACCATAGGACTGTTCTTACGTGGGCGGTGCTTTAGGGAATCGAAGTTAGGGTCTGGGAGATTTGGGTAGCGAAGGTATTCGCAAACTTGAATAAATTCGTTTGGCTAACCGTGTTGATCGTGTTTAGGTGGACTGTGTGTGGGACGGCAGTGTTTGGGAAGCTGATGTTTGGGGTTTGGGGATAGATCGCTTATGCGTTTTTGTTCTGCGCGTTCATTTGGAGTGCTTCTTGGGCTTTCTGCTTCGCCTTTTCAGCGCGTTCTCGAATCGTGTCGGCGCTGGGCAGGCTACTGAGGACTTCCGCAGGGATATCGAGTCCCTCGATGTTTTGTTGCAATTTGGTCAAGCAACGCTGTCGTTCTTTGAGGGCTCGATCATCGTCTCTTTCTTTAGAGAATCTGGATTTCGCTTTCGCGCTACGATCTCGAAGCATCGAGTAGATGTCACCTCCCAAGAGCGACGAGATATCCACTTTCATCGCTTCGCGACGGACATCATCCACGCTGATCTCATCACCGTTGATGGGACCAGCTTTGTACTTCGGAAACAGGATTGCCACTTCCGGACAGACTCGAGAGCAAGCGGGGCAATCGGTTTTGCAATTGGATTGGTTCTGAACGGTGATTTGCCCAGCTTTGGTAACCCCATAGACATCGAATAGGCAAAAGCTCAAGCACTGCATGCAATTCGTGCACCGATCGTAGTCGATGACAGGAAACCAAGGTTTCCATCGGGGGCTTTTGGGATCGGAAGGGGAGCCACTGTCGCTCGGAACTGCGTCTTCACCATCGGCGATTCTCGAGACTTCATCGACAATTTCGCAAATGGCCGAGGGGGCGAGTCCATCCACGTTGCGGACGTGGATTTGGGTGTCAGATTGAGCGTCGGTGGCAATCGGGCTGACGACTTGTTCGAAAGAGCCCAACACCAGGATGTGAGATTGCTGGAACTTCGATAACGCTCCATTGGGTTTGACCGAGCTGACGAGGAAGCCT
>VGZN01000872.1 GCA_016872635.1 Planctomycetota bacterium
CAATGGGTTGGTGATCGAGTTCGAAATCGAACCAGCGAAATTTACGAAGCCGATCCATGGGTTCCGCTTGTCGACCAATGTGGTTAACTTTGAACATCTTGTTTCGCTCGATCGCAGGGAGCCCGATAGCGATGAATGGAAAACAATAGCGTCCGATGTGCTGTTGTATGACTATTCCCAATTCATGGACGTGCGCAATACCGAGGTCCTTATTCCGAAGGATAGTGTGTTTCCTATCGGAGGACGATTTCGGATGAGAATTTCCCAGGTCGTTCAAACGCAACAATCGCGTTGGCAGACAATCAAGCGAACGCTTCAAGAGGGCAAGGAGACCAGTCGTGACGAAGTCTATGAGCTCAATCGCCAGCCGCTACGTATTGATCGGATCACATTCAGCCAAGATTTTGAAGTTGTTGCGAGCTCTCAGTCTCAGTTGAGGGATGTTTCGATCACGAATGTCCAAGTGACCAATGACCAGGAATCGAAGTGCACATGGATTGATTTTGATTCCAATCGCGATCCATTGTCGGAAGTGACTCTCGAAACTACGGATAGTAACTTTAGCCGTCCATCTCGGCTATTGTCGCGCGCCTTGGAACCAGCGAAAGATAAGTCTGAATGGCGACCGTTGGCAGCGACGTTACTGACAAAGATCGATATTGCCGATGTGGATTTAAGGAGATTGACGCTTTCGTGCTCCGAGCACCGCGCAGAGCGGTACCGTTTCGTGATCGAAAATGGGGACAATCCGCCACTGGAAGATGTGCGGTTGTCGGCGAAAGGACCCAAACAAGAGTTGGTGTTTGTTGCAGTTGCTGGTCGTAGCTATAGCTTGACTTATGGCGTTGCGGAACGGGCACTTCCTACGTACGACACGTTGGCGATTCAGACGGCGCTGAGCGCGAACCTTGCACCGACCGTAGCGACCCTCAGCGATCCGCAACCATTGGCGGTCGAACCAACGATTCCTCCGGAGCTTCGGTGGTACGAAAACCAAAAGCTGGTCTTTGCGGTGATCTTGGGGTTGGTGGTCATCCTGGCGGTTACGTTGTTTCAAGCAGCCAAACGGCTTAACGAAGTACCGATGTCTAGCGAGAATGCCTAGTCATCAGCGATGGTGTAATAATGGCGTTTCCGCAACGCATTATTGTGAGAATAGTGGCGAGACCACCCGGCCGTGCACATCGGTCAAGCGAAAATCGCGACCGGCGTAGCGGTAGGTCAGGCTTTCGTGATCGATGCCGAGAAGATGAAAGATCGTCGCGTGCATATCGTGCATGTGCACTTTGTTGACGATCGCGTTTTGGCCGAATTCATCGGTTTCGCCGTACGCGATCCCAGGCTTCACGCCACCCCCCGCTAACCACATGGTGAACCCTTGAGGGTTGTGGTCGCGTCCTGTTCCGTTTTTCTCTGCATACGGAGCACGCCCGAATTCGCCCCCCCACCAGACCAAGGTATCTTCGAGCAATCCTCGTTGCGCTAGATCGGTGAGTAATCCCGCGATGGGTTGGTCGACGGCAGCTGCGTGTTCGGCATGCTTTGGCAGGTTCGAATGCTGATCCCAAGCGGGATTAGCGCTATCATCACCATAGTTGACTTGGATGTATCGCACTCCAGCTTCGCAGAGTCGCCGAGCGAGAAGGCAACGCCTGCCGTAGGCCTCCGTTTGCTTTTGATCGATTCCGTAAAGGCGCTTGGTTTCTTCGTTCTCGGTCGAGAGATCA
>VGZN01000873.1 GCA_016872635.1 Planctomycetota bacterium
AACGATCAGCGGCACCCAAGTCCTCGTGCGGGACGCTAATGGAGACGGTCGGATGGACATCCTCTCGGTGAGCAAGCGCGGAGTACATCTTCTCACTCAAACCGTTCCAGCGACCACCTCGCCAGCAACCCATCCTCGCGACCGCGACGGAGCGATCGCAGAACTCTCTCTTCCCATCAAAGACGCGATCGGTGGATTTCGCCCCGCGTGGAGCGATAGCGAATCCATGAATATGGATTTTGAACTTGGAGATACGACCGATTGGACCACCTCCGGAGGAGCCTTCTTCAACCAACCCATCCAAGGGGACACGGTGGCTGCTCGGAACAAAGATTCTAAAAGCATGCATCTCGGGGAATACTGGATCGGCTCGTACGAAGTAGGTACCGATATTGCCATGGGTGAGATGGTAAGTCGTCCGTTCAAACTCACGCATCCCTGGCTTTCGTTCTTGATCGGTGGTGGTTCCGCTCCAGAATGCGGCCTAGACATCATCGATCCTGAAACGGGCAAGGTGCTCGGCACTTACCATGGAAAGCAAAACGACACCTTGGAGAGAATCGCCGTGGATGGGCGTTCGTGGGCTGGTCGCCCCATCCAAATTAGACTCTTCGACCGAAGCCGTGATGCATGGGGCCATATCAATTTCGACGACTTGCGATTGCACGACTCGGAGCCAACGCACTCCGCAAAACCGTAGCGTCGTCGAGCAACCGGCACAGTGACGAATCAACAATATTTAAACGATATTGGCGGCGTGCATCGCCGCAGCACAAAACTCAATGTGCTGATCGAGATCCACGCCAAACGCTTCGGCGCCAGAAGAAATATCCTCGCGATTGACCGCCGCTGCAAAACTTAAATTCTTAAGTTTCTTGCGGACGCTCGATGCCGTGATACCCTCGAGCCGTTGTGGCCGCACCATCGCGCATGCGGTCAAAAATCCACACAACTCATCGCATGCGTACAACGCGTGCTCCAAACGGGAACGCCGTGGATACTGATCGCTCAAATAATCCGCATGAGACAATATGGCTCGAATGATTTCCTCGGAATAGCCGCGTACTTTGAGAATAATACTTCCTTGTAGTGGGTGATCGGGAGGATTGGGCCATCGTTCGTAATCGAAATCATGAAGCAACCCAACTGCGCCCCACAACTCAACATCCTCTCCAAATTTAGCCGCATAAGCACGCATTGCGGCTTCCACGGCGAGCATGTGCCGTTTCAAACTGTCACTCGCTACAAACTCATCCACGAGGGCAAGATTCGTTGATCGATCTAACATGCTTCTTCGACTGCTAGGGGATACTGCTAGGGTATTTTGTCCGTTGGTACATCAACTCGAAAAAAGGGCCGAGACACCACCGAGTAACTGCTTGACGACAGGCCATCGGTTTATGCCGACGTGTGGTAGTATACCACGAAGCCACCATGTCGAGCATAAAGCGAAAACAGGACAACGAAAAACCGAGTCCAGTCAAACCGAACTTTTCAACGCGATGCAGAGCGAATCGAATCGCTGCGGCACACCTAGTCAGGTGCGTAGGGGGTCAGGTGCGTAGGGGGTCAGGTGCGTAGGGGGTCAGGTGCGTAGGGGTGCTTGGATTGAAGGTAGTGTTGCAGAAGGCTTCCTTCTAGGACTAAGATGTCAGGTGATCTCAGGCTCCTTATTTCCACTGGGGTCATCCAACCATGAACAGTGACGGTCCGCAAACATCTCT
>VGZN01000874.1 GCA_016872635.1 Planctomycetota bacterium
CTCGAACCGGGGATGATTCACATAGTATTCGCTACCGATCAAGCCGAGCTCTTCCCCAGAAAAAGCGATGAATAAAAGGCTTCTTCGAGGCGTTTCCGCTGGGCTCGACCTAACCAACTCGGTCAGTCTTCGGGCAGTCTCGAGCAGACCCACGGTCCCTGACGCATTGTCGTCTGCACCGTTGTGGATCTCATACGTTCCGGGGGCGAGCGATCCAGCTCCCCCCATCCCAACGTGATCAAAGTGGGCTCCGACGACCACCAGCTCATCCGCTAATGATCCTTTGCCAGGAAGCAGCCCCAGCACATTCATCGAAGGGATTTTGCGACGAGAAATATCGGTTTTTCCCGAAGCAGTCCAACCTGCCAGTTCAAACGACTGGGGTTTGAACTCGGAGTCGATCTTCGATTCCAAGTCCGTCAATGACTTGCCGGCTTCTGCTAGCCATTTTTCCACGATGGAACGACTGACAAACACCGTCGGGATCTTGTCGTCGGATTGGGCATTTCCAGCACCGGAAACAGGAAGCAAAGCACCTGGGGTTGCTGCTTCGGAGTTCGCATCATTGATCAGCACCAGCGCCGCAGCACCGTGCTTGGCAGCATTCATTTCTTTGCTAGTAAAGAACGCATAATTGCTTGGCTCCGTTCCGGCGAAGACGCTGTTTGGGTCGGTGGATTGCGGCTCTTTCCGAAGGACTAATACCACTTTGCCTTGAACATCGAGACCAGCATAATCGTCGTACTTGATCGTATCGTCGTTGGCGGTGATGCCATATCCGGCGAAGACCAAGGGGGCATTAAAATTACCGTTGCTACCAAGTGAAAGAGGTTGGAATTGGTCGCCGAGCGACAGTTCGATCACGGTCCCATCCGGTTTGGTGATCTTCAATTGATTGGTTTCGCTTGAGGCACCAGGATTGCCGTTGAGTTGGAACTCTTGAAACGGTTTGCCATCGAAAAGGTCTGTTTGCAAACCGAGTTCGCTGTATCGTTTAGCGATGTAGTCTGCAGCCAATTTCAGGCCCGGAGTTTCTGCGGCTCGGCCTTTGAGTTCATCCGAGGCGAGGTAGGAGATGTCTTTATAAATCCTTGACTCCGCTTCCGTTTTTACCGTAACCGCAGCGTCATCTTCGATCGCTGCATCCTCTACGGCGAGAATCGCGATCGGCCCGAGCACGGCCATCGCGACAAAGGTGCAGAGTCCGAAGGAAACCGAAGCGAATAAAAATCGACGGTAACGCGAGGAGGAATCGGTATTCGAGATTGCCATAAAAGAAACTTTGAGGTGGGGCAAAAAACGAGAAGGATGATCGTCGAAGTCTGGACTGGGAACCGGTGTTCCTGGGGACAGTTTACCCGAGGAGGACAGCGGAGTCAGGGTAGAGAATAGCGAGAAATCCTCGTTTTTCGCGAGATTGGGAGGTGTTTGAAGAGGCGGGGTGGAGGAACTCGAATGTCCACAAGGATTCGGTGAGAAAGTCATCTTGGCTGGATTGCTGAATTAGTCGGATTGCTGAATTATGGGTATGGAGTACACTACGCCACAGCGGTCAAGGATCTATGGTCCTTGCTGCAACCGACACACGGCGAGCCTAACGCATTGCGATTGGTTCGTAGGCTGTACGTCAACCGATCGGGCCGTAGCGCAGCCTGGCTAGCGCGCTACCTTGGGGTGGTAGAGGTCGTGGGTTCGAATCCCGCCGGCCCGATTCGCTGAA
>VGZN01000875.1 GCA_016872635.1 Planctomycetota bacterium
CTTCTAATCGAAGCAAACTCAGACTCTACAACCGATGCCGCGTGCTTCGAAATTGCTGAGTCAGCACTCAAACGATATTGATGCAGAAGTCGTTGAGTTGGCCAATAGACACACCAGAGTGAGAACGACGCCAACAAAAGGAACCCAAGTGCTGGGTACCACATTCCTGACGTTGTTGAACCGTTCGATCCAGGTCCAACCGATATCCCTCGGGAAAGCATGAAAAGCTTGGGCTTCAGCCCGGGATTTCGCTTCTTGATCTCATCACAGATCTCTCTCCACACAAATTCGCCAAAAGTCGAAATGACTAAATCCTTCCCGCGTCCACTCAAAAACTGGTTGGCAGGCACCGTCTCTTGCTCAACATACGGTTCTTCATCGTAAGAAGGATGATATCGCAGCCAGCGAAATACAACTTCGTCCTGCGAGAGAGTCAATCGATTCCAGGTCGACGCTCCTGAGATTTCCCAAATCGTCAAATCACTCGAGTCGGTCCTAAGGACATTTGATTGCCTTTTCATCGATGCCTGTTCTTTTGGCTTAGCCATGTTTCTCTACTCATCCTTTTCTCAAGAGAAACCAATTCCGAAAGCTGAAATGGGGGGCTTGGGGTTTGTATCTCGCATTAGGCAAGTCCTATGACTTTTCGTTCGCGTTACAAAAATTCGCTTAGCTTTACGGAGACTTTCGCTTTTGAATTTTGATGACTACTGGAGCTTTCGCCAAAACAGGATCTTCAGTCTGGAAGCAAGAAAAATCGACAATTACTTCGACATCGGGCTTCGTGCCTACTCCCTTAGTCTCCGCTCCATCCAAAGTTATATTCCGCCAACTCGGGACGAAGAGCACAACTCCGTTTCCAAGATCGAATGGTTTCGGATTGCCGCTGGCACCTGGAGTTGGCTCGCCGATCAGCGTTGCCCCCGCAACTCGCATCATATCGAGAAACGACTCGCAACTGCTAATATTCGCTCCTCCTATCAGCACAACGCAAGGCCCAGGATGAAATTGTTTGTCTGGATGTGGGTCAAAGGTTCGCGTTCCCGTTTCCGAGTCCACTCCGTTACCGCGAGTCACGTGTTTTGCGTATTCCTTTCTCTCCTTGACGAAGTAACTAGCGACTCGACGAGCATTCATCTCGTTCCCACCCATGTTGGCTCGGACGACGATGATGACTGGAGCTTTGGCTTTCGTCGCTTCCTCAATCGCTTGAATTGCCCCTTCGAATGCTTGAGGATCCCGGTCATCCCAAGTCGCGATCACAACATAGCGAACTCAGTCGTTGAATTGACCTGTTAAGACTGTTTTTCCATGCTGTTTCAGCTTGGGCACTAAGAGCACGTTGAGCATCAGCCGGCCCATGGAGTTGGTCGTATTGAACTGCTGCGTGACCGAGACGAATGCGATCTGGTGCTTGTCGAACTTGGCCATAAGCTGGGCAAAGTCCAGCAAGCTGCGACTGAGCCGGTCAACCTTGTAGACCACCACGCAGTCGATCCGGCCGGCCTCGATGTCGGCCATGAGTCTTCGAAGCGCAGGGCGCTCCATGTTTCCACCCGTGAATCCACCATCGTCGTAGCGATCAGGTAGGCAGATCCAGCCCTCGTGCTGCTGGCTCTTGATGTAGGCTTCGGCCGATTCACGTTGGGCATCGAGTGAATTGAATTCCTGCTCCAGTCCTTCTTCGGTCGACTTGCGAGTGTAGATCGCACAG
>VGZN01000876.1 GCA_016872635.1 Planctomycetota bacterium
TGTCATCGGTCGCGACAACGAGATCCGTCGTGTGATTCAGGTTCTGTCCCGCCGGACCAAGAATAACCCGGTCCTGATTGGGGAGCCAGGGGTTGGGAAAACAGCAATCGCAGAAGGTCTTGCACAGCGCATAGTTCAAGGTGACGTACCACAATCGCTCAAGAACCGTCGGGTTATTGCGCTCGATATGGGAGGGCTAGTTGCGGGTACAAAGTTCCGTGGTGAATTCGAGGAGCGTCTGAAGGCGGTCATTCGTGAGGTTAAGGACGCTGAAGGTGATGTCATTCTTTTTATCGATGAACTCCACACCGTGATTGGGGCGGGCTCTGCCGAGGGATCCAGCGACGCTGCTCAATTGCTCAAACCAGAACTCGCTCGTGGTCAACTGCGATGCATCGGTGCCACAACCCTCGACGAATATAGAAAACATATCGAAAAGGACGCTGCGTTGGAGCGACGCTTCCAGCCTGTTTACGTTGGCGAGCCCTCAGTAGAAGACACAATTACGATCCTTCGTGGCTTGAAGCCTCGTTATGAAGCACACCATGGAGTGAAGATTCGGGATGCCGCACTGGTCGAAGCCGCCAAACTATCCGACCGTTACATCGCCGATCGCTTCCTCCCAGACAAGGCAATCGATCTAGTCGATGAGGCAGCTGCAAGGCTAGCGATGGAACGCGATAGTGTTCCGTCCGAAATTGACTCGCTCCAACGTCGGCTTCGGCAACTCGAGTTGGCACAGCGTCAGCTCAAAGAAGAGACCGACGAGAGTACCGAAGAAGCACTCGAAGAGGTCGAGCAAGAAATGGAAACCATCCAGCGTGATCTCGCCAGTTTGCGAGAGCAATGGGAATCTGAGAAGTTGGGCCTTTCGGACGTGAAATCAATCAGGCGATCGCTCGAACAAGCGGACGCAGATTTCCGGAAGCTGGATACTAGCATCAAGGACAAACAGTCCTCAGGAATGGCCGTAAACGAAGCCGATTACCAGAAACTGTTTGAACTCGACCAAACACGTCGGAAGCTCCGTGAGCAGGTGGACCGAGACGAGTTTGTCGACACAAAATCCGATGGCGACAAACCCAAATTGTTGCGGACCGAGGTGACAGCCGATGAAATCGCAAACGTGGTCAGCTCTTGGACCGGAGTCCCTGTAACCCGAATGCTGGAATCGGAACGCGCCAAACTGCTCTTGATGGAAGATCGCTTGCATCAACGTGTCATTGGCCAAGATCTTGCGGTCACTGCGATCAGTGATGCTGTACGTCGCAGTCGCAGCGGACTCAGTGATGTGAACCGACCTATCGGCTCTTTCCTGTTTCTGGGCCCCACCGGCGTCGGAAAAACCGAATTGTGCAAAGCGTTAGCGGAAGTCATGTTCGACGATGAAAACGCTATGGTCCGAATCGATATGAGCGAGTTCATGGAACGTCACACCGTCAGCCGTCTCGTCGGCGCCCCTCCGGGATACGTCGGCTACGAGGAAGGTGGACAACTGACCGAAGCGGTTCGACGCCGCCCCTACAGCGTCGTACTCCTCGATGAAATCGAGAAGGCCCACAACGATGTTTTCAATATACTTCTCCAGTTGCTCGACGATGGACGGTTGACCGATGGCCAAAACCGGACAGTTGATTTCACGAACACTATCGTGGCTATGACAAGCAACGTGGGCAGTCAAATGATCCAACGAATCGCAGATGAAGGTGG
>VGZN01000877.1 GCA_016872635.1 Planctomycetota bacterium
GGGGACCATGGTGATGGGGGTCATTGGGGAGCGACGGGGGGGGGGGGCTACATCGGTTGCCCTTCAATTAGCCAAGCAGGCGACAGGCTTTGGGCTTGGGGATGTTCTTTACATCGAGGGTGGAAGCAATACGTCGACTCAGGAGGGGACTCGAGAGGTTAGCTCGCATAAGGGCTCGGGTTTAGCGGATCGTCTTGAGGATCGTATTGAATTAGAAGCTTGCGTAGTGAAGCGTCCTGATTTGGGCATTTCGATTCTGTCGTGGGGTGGGCGCGACGATACCAAGGACGTCGCGGTAGGACCAATCGTTTATCAGCAAGTGTTTCAGGAGCTGAGAACCCAATTTCCCTGGATTGTGGTCGATTTACCTGTGATGGCGGATTTGGAGACAGTACCCGCTTGCGCTTCGCAGGTGGATGCGGTAATCGTTGTGATTGATAACAAGAAGTCGACTGCTACGAATGTTCGTGGTGTACTGGACGGTATGGAGGCGATTCAAATTCCGGTCCTAGGGTGTGTGATGAATCGTTACGCATTGCCCCTTCCTCGGTGGATTTCCCGTTGGTTGTAGATGCTCGGTTTACGCTCCGATGGACATTGCCCTCATGAAAATTCTCTTTCTTCACAATTACTACCAACAACGCGGTGGTGAAGATCAGTGCTTTGAGGAGCAGGCGGATGCGATGGAGAAGCGTGGTCATTCGGTGACCCGCTATGTGGTCCACAATAAGGATATCCGCCCAGGTGTGGCGTCGAAGATCAAGACAGCCAAGGAAACGATTTGGAATCGTGACGCATTTCGCCAGGTGCAGTCGATGATTCGTGAGATCCGTCCGGATGTCATGCACGCGGTCAATACATTCCCATTGCTTTCGCCATCCGTATTTTACGCCGCACAGGCGGAACGTGTCGCGGTCGTTCATGAAATGGCGAACTATCGAATTGCCTGCGCCAACGCACTGCTAATTCGAGATAACAAGGTTTGTACGAAGTGCCTCGATAGTGCCTTGCCATGGGGGGCGATTGCTCACCGATGCTATCGGGGAAGTGCTTTGGGGAGTGCTGTAGTTGCGTCGAATATCTTGCTCCATCGAATCTGGAAAACATGGGATCGGAGCGTTGATGCGGTTGTCTGTCCGTCGAAAGTATGCGAGGAAAAACTGGTTGAGGGTGGTGTTCCCAAGGAAAAGATCCATGTCAATGAAAACTCCCTTGGAACTGATCCGGGAATGCGGTTTTCTCCCGAGGGGGCTTCTATTTTTGTTGGTAGGCTGTGCGAAGAAAAAGGAGTACGTGTAATCGTTGATGCCTGGCGTCGATTTCCTGATTTGCCTCGTTTGAAAATCGTAGGTGATGGACCCCTCCGAGAATTGGTACAAAAGTTGTCGAACGAGGATTCTCGAGTCGAATATCTCGGGTGGTTGAGCCACAAGGAGCTGCTTGAAAGTATCGGGAAAGCCGATTGCTTGCTGATGCCGTCCATATGCTTGGAACCGTTCGGCAGAACTACGATCGAGGCCTTTGCGGTGGGGACACCGGTACTCGGGTCGCGGATCGGTGGAACCGTTGAAATCATCACCGAGGGAGTCGACGGCTATTTTTTCGAGCCAGGGGATGCTGTTGATTTATCGATAAAAGTTCGAAGATTTTTTAGTTTACCGGAGGGAGAGCGGCAGAGCATGCGTTTTGCTGCTCGAAGGACT
>VGZN01000878.1 GCA_016872635.1 Planctomycetota bacterium
TACCTCAATCCGCTCTCTCCCCGCTGGGTTTATCCCCCCAAGCCGCACCACAGTCGCAGTAATAACTCAAAATCTCCCCACAACGATCGCCACCTGCTACGGCTCTCGGAGAGAGCCCGCCACGGCTGATTATTCTTTCAAGTTCCCGACGCGATTCCTCAAGCGAATACTACGATCGTTTTAGAAAAACGCTAAAATTTAGCCCCTAACGCCCTTAAACCCACGCGGGCCTTACCGGAAGTATTACCGTCGCCTCGTTCTCCTCTTTGAGTTCCCACCCATATGCTCGATCTCTACGACAAAATCCAAGACGCCTGCGACGTGATCCGTAAAGCCTGGCCACATCACCCTCACGCTGGGATCATCCTCGGGACTGGGCTTGGACCCCTCGTGCAACGGATCGAAGTCCAAGCCACCCTCGATTACGAAGAAATCCCGCATTTTCTCAAGTCCACCGCGACGTCCCACCGCGGCCGGTTGGTCTGCGGCAATCTTTGCGGGTTGCCGGTAATGGCCATGGAAGGGCGATTTCATATGTACGAAGGCTATCCGCTCAAGGACATTACATTCCCGGTTCGGGTGATGAAGGCGCTCGGCGCCCAGCTCCTGATGGTCTCCAATGCTTGCGGTGGTATGAACCCCAACTACCGACCTGGCGACATCATGATGATCGAAGATCACATCAATCTGCTCGGTGGCAACCCATTAATCGGGATCAACGACGATCGACTCGGCCCTCGTTTTCCGGATATGTGCGAACCGTACGATCATCGATTGATCGATGCCGCATTAAAGACCGCCCGCAAGCACGATATCGTTGCGCACACGGGTGTCTTTGTGGCAGTTGCCGGGCCTAATCTGGAAACGCGAGCAGAGTATCGGTTCCTGCGTATGATCGGCGCCGACGTTGTCGGAATGTCGACGGTCCCCGAAGTCATCGTGGCCGTTCATAGCGGAATGCGCACCGTTGGTTTCTCCGTAGTAACCGATATGTGCTTGCCAGATGCTTTGGAGCCAGCGGATGTATCGCGGATCATCGCCACTGCCAATGATGCTGAACCCCGGTTAACGACACTGGTTACGGGCGTGCTCGAGCACGAGCGGGCACACGCCGTCTCGCATTCCAACCCGAGTTAATCTCTCAGACATGAGCCATCGCGCAATGTCGGGTAATGTTTACTGTGCCGAAGCAAATGCATCAGTCGATGCTGCGCTTCGTTGGATTCGAGAACGTATTCCCGAATGTTCTCCCCGAGTCGGTATCGTCTTAGGCAGCGGGCTCGGGCCACTCGCCGACTCGGTCACGGATTCGATCCGCTTGGACTATGCGGATATCCCAGGCTTTCCCATTTCCCATGTCTCCGGGCATGCTGGGAAATTGGTCCTCGGGAAATTAGGTGGACTACCCGTGGTTGCCATGCAAGGTCGATCGCACTTGTATGAAGGCAATGCAGCGATCACTGCAACATTGCCGGTGCGAGCCATGATTGCCTTGGGCATCGAATTACTCATCGTTTCCAATGCTTCCGGTGGAATCAATCCCCGATTTCAAAGTGGCGAAATCGTGCTTATCGACAGTCACATCGACTTGATGTTTCGCACCGCGATCTTGCCGAGCGAAGCCCTGGATGGTTCCTCGGTTTTCGGTGTGCCTCACAGGAGCCGAGCGATTTACTCTCCTGATTGGATGCGGCTGGCTCAA
>VGZN01000879.1 GCA_016872635.1 Planctomycetota bacterium
GGACGTAGACACTCGGATCCGCAACCTCGCGATACCCCTGTCCAACTTCGCCACTGCTCAGCGCGGTACCGCCCTGCGCCCACCACCAAACAATTTTGTGGCCCCGGTAAAGCAGGCCCCGGTCAAACAGATTCTTCAGTGACCACCAAACACTCTCAACATAACTTTGGTGATAGGTTACGTAAGCTTGGGATAAATCTATCCAAAAGCCTAACCGCTCGGTGACGCGTTCCCATTCTTGCATGTACCGCCAAACGCTTTGTTGGCACTTGGCGATAAAAGTTTCGACGCCGTACTGCTCGATCTCTTCCTTGCTGTGGATTCCGAGTTCTTTACAAACCTCGACTTCGACCGGAAGACCATGCGTGTCCCAACCCGCTTTTCGGTTGCACCAATAGCCCCTCATGGTTCGATACCGGGGGAATAGGTCTTTGATAGCTCGGGTCAAGCAGTGGCCGGGATGGGGCAGTCCGTTAGCAGTGGGTGGGCCTTCGAAAAATACGAATGGCTTCCCCCCTTCTCGTTGCTCTAACGATTTTTGGTAGATGCGGTTCGATTTCCAAAAATCGAGAATCGCTTCTTCTTGCTTTGGGAATTTGACATCGGTCTTTACGGCTCGAAACATAATTCAATCGACAGCCTATTCGCCAGCGTTATTCCTCGTGCGTATTATTGTCTCATCTGCGATTAATCCAGGTCGACCTTTATTACTCTTCGGTGAAATCGACAGGGGGATCCGCATCTTCATCGAGTTCCTCATCGTCGATGTCTTCGGCATCGGGATGGCCTTCGAGCATTCCATCGTCCGCAGGCTCGATTTCGTACTCATCTTCGAGTTCTTCTTCGAAATCGTCATCGAAGTCATCGTCGAAATCGTCTTCGTCGAAATCTTCGAAGGGATCAGGATCGTCATCCTCTTCGGACTCATCCTCTTCCTCAGCGACCTCGTCTTCGGCGTCCTCGTCGTCTCCCCACGAGTTCCGAACGGTGCGAGGCATCGCAGACGTGGTCATCAGTGCAGCTTCGAACCAGTCTTCCGTTTCTGGACTTTTTGGATCCGTCGCGATGAGTTGCGTCATTTTTGCTTCCGATCTTCCATTCCTACGTTTTCGAACCAACGACCATCGAACCGATGAACTTCGTACATTCCCGCCCCAAAAAAACTAAATCCTCGCCGCATTGTACGGTGGATCGCCGCATCGTACGGTGGATCGCCGCATCGTACGGTGGATCGCCGCATCGTACGGTGGATCATTGTGCGGTGGATCCAAGTTGGAAATACTTCCTATCCAAGGTGACGGGGCCTCAAGAATACGGTCCGGAACTCCTGAGGAAAATGGGATCATCCCGAATTATTCCCGCCTCGCAAGTGGTAAAAGGTTCCAGCATCCACGAACCAGCCGACCACCCCACTATTTTCAAGCTTTTGGCTGCAGAAAATTCGATCCAGCACAAAAATCCTCGCTCAAAAATCCAGGGCTGGATTTTCCAATAAAGGTCAAGATTCGTCGGGGTGGGTCGAATCACCTTATGTCGGGCGCCGGTAACGGCCCCTCAATGACCGTTCATCGTTCACGGTTCACCGCTTCGGAAAACATTGTTTAGGGGTACATGCAATGCTCAAGAAATTCCTGTTAGGTTCGACGTTGTTGGTTGGAGGTGGTGCGTTGATCGCAGGTACCTCCGCATACAGTT
>VGZN01000880.1 GCA_016872635.1 Planctomycetota bacterium
TGACTGGTTTAGAATTGACTGAAAAAAAGGCGTTTCCAATGACTTTCACTCTCAGGCCGCAGGTAACCGGCAACCTCAAATATACCGGCGGAATCCTACCGTAACCAACGAACAAAATGTTGGACCGAAGCCCCCGACGGTCCGTTTCGAAATGGAAGCATTGTTGACGGGGGCTCGGTCAACATTGCCGTTCGCTGATTAGAATCGGAGACCTCAAGTGAATACATCGAACGTTTTTCGGATTCTGGCCATCGCATTGGTTGCTTCGCTCGTGGTTGGCGACTGCGTCATTGCTGAGATTCCCAAGCAGTCGAAAGACGATCTGCTGGCGTCAGCATCGCACATGGTGACCGGTTCAATCCAACGCACATACGAGCGGAAAGAAACGCTTGGGGACTTCGAATTCACCCATGGCGTGGCTGAGGTTGCCGTCGAAAAGGTGGCAAAGGGATCTGATATCGCCACTGATGATCGAATCTACGTTCGTTATTGGAGCAAGAAGTGGATTGGCAGCGGGAATCCGCCTCCCGACCACTACGGCCATTGGAATATCCCGAGGAAGTCTGATTCCGCTGAAATATATGTAAAGGGCAATCGCAAAACCGGCTTCGATGTGCAGTCTCCAAATGGATTCTTCCAAGTCACTAGCGCAAAGAATGCCAAGGTCAAGTGAAGTTAATACTGCCAACCAGCGAACAATCCAATGCACCCGAGCGGCGAAGTCGGGCGTTTTCAAATGGACAATCTCTCGTCGCCGCCGGGTGATTGGTGTCGTTAGGCCACATTGCGAGTGATTATGAAATTCGTCACATACACAGCCACGCCAGAGTTAGAGCGGTTTCCTGAGCGCGATCGTTTCGGCGTCTGGTGCTCGGCGCACAAGCATTTGATGCTCACCGACCCCGACTATCAACGACGATGTCTTGATTTTCGTTGGCGCATTTTCGTCACAACCATCCCGCTCGTTGCTTTATCAATCGCCTTGAGCCGCTTCGAATGGCCGCCATTGGTGGTGCAGTTGCCCGTCTATCTTGCCCTCACGGCCCTCTACGTGATTCACATCCTGCGGAGCTCGTTTGGCCAGCAACAGTTTCAGAATGAGCAAGTCGGAAAGGCATTACGTGAACACGTAGCCTGGTCGTTAGACGGCAGTAAAATCATGGAATCACTATCGCAAACATTCCGCTGGACAAGCAAAATCAGTTTGTTCGGTATGCCTTTATACGATGTTTACTTCCCCACGCAGTTAGACGGCAAATCACTTAAGCAGGCAACCGCGACAGGGATTTTCGCAGTAGGTCTTAGCGCTAAAGGCATCTTTGCGGCTGGGTTGATCGCCCGAGGAATCGTAAGCTTCGGAGTTTGCTCTTTTGGTTTCGTCAGTGTTGGGGTCTGCAGTATCGGCTTGCTCTTTGCTGCCGGTACACTGGCTGTTGCACCCATCGCATTTGGGGTCTTAGCAATCGGTATCGTTGCAGGTGGTGTGGGTGCGTTCGGGTGGAAGGTTTTATTCTCCGTCGGATAGTCTCTTTGGAGCGTGGGCCTAACCAAGCGATGCACGCAAGTCGCCGGTCGGCCGCGAATTTGAATCATAGTTTTTTGTCGGCGGCTGCGTGATCGCCGACGTTATCGGGAGGCATCCGCCTGCACTTTCGCATCGATCATGCGAGCCACGCTTCCGCACTGCACAAGTG
>VGZN01000881.1 GCA_016872635.1 Planctomycetota bacterium
TCCAATTTCATATCCTGAATTTGCTCTACAGTTAGAGTATACAAATCAGACGGATTTTGGATCAGGTTCATATCCCACAATACTTTTAAAATCGTATCGCCGATCCCAAGGATACCAACACCTTTTTTGGATGTTCCAATCCAATGACTGACCTTCGCCAGAGCAGCCGCATGGCAGGTGGGGTTAGCACAGTATGTGTTCGCACCTTTCTTCCCACGATATTCACGGCTTGCCACGTCCCCGCACGCCGGGCAACGATGTGGTTCTGCAATTGGTTTTCGATTCGTCCCGACCTTTACCCTTCTGATGACCTTCGGAATGATATCACCAGCCAAGACGACTTCAACTTCGTCACCAATAGCAATGTTGAGGCGAGCAATTTCGTCCCAATTGTTGAGCAATGCGTGTGAGACATTGACACCGCCAATGCGGACTTCCTTTAGCACGGCAGTTGGGATGATGGCTCTGGTGTGTCCGACAGTCAACAGCACATCGATCAGTTCGGTCGTGTTTGATTTATGCGGGAATTTGACCGCACGAGCATATTTCGGTCGCAGGCGGGTCTTGATATCCTTGGTGATAAATGGTTGCTGTTGAGCAATCTCGTTGACCACAACAACGATACCATCGATTTCAAACGGCAGTTGGTCACGCTTACCAATAACTCCATCGTAGAACGCCGTGAATGTGTCGAGACCTTGGCAGAGCTTGTGTGGAACCGGCTGAAATCCGAGAGCCTTCAATCTCTCCATTTTCGCCATTTCGGTTGGAACCGACTCGCCCTCCATATTGAAAGCGATAAAACGCAATCGGTCACTGTCTTGACCGTCGTCGCGGCCTAAAATTCCGTTACCAACGTTCCGTGGGTTACTGCGATCTGCGACCGGGATCTGATCGCGGTCGCAAATTTCGTCAAAATCGGCTTTGTACAGAATAGCCTCTCCACGAACATCGAGATTAAGAGGTTCTGGAAGCTGCGTCGGCAGATCTATAAAGTTCACACCATTGGCAGTAATGTCATCCCCGACTTCGCCATTCCCTCGTGTAGCCACACGCACCAGCTCGCCATTTTGGTACGTCGCACAGATACTACCACCATCGATTTTCAACGATGCGAAAATCGCGGGAATATGATTCAATTTCTTTTGAAGCGTGTCGATCCAGTCCTGTAATCCAAGGATGCCTTCGTCGGTATTGTCCAGCGACCCCATGGGGATATTGTGGGTCACTTTCGTCCGGAGATCGTCAATTGAGTATGGAGACCCGACGCGAGTCAGACGTTCATTTTCCGGATCAATCTCTTGCAATTTCTGCTTGAGAAGATCGTACTCAGAATCAGCCATGATTGGCTGTAGGCCGGGACGGTAATATCGAATATCTGCTTTGTCAAGCAGATCGGACAGTTGAGCAAGTGTCAAATTGTTAGCGGCTTCAGCAAAGCCACGATCACGCATTTTCTGAATCGTTTTCATGAAGGATCTCATCTGGTGGATCAAAATACATTCTATATCACTGTGTCAACGAATTCTTATTTCGTTAATTTCGTGTTTATAAAATCGACCAACCCAGACACAGTAAGCATATTGGATATATTGTCGAACTCGATTTCACGAATATTAAGATCAAATACCTCTCCAAGCCTGAATTTGATTTCCAACATATCGAGTGAATCGGCACCAAGGTCAC
>VGZN01000882.1 GCA_016872635.1 Planctomycetota bacterium
CTCCCGATGCTGTATTGATTCCTGCTCCCAAGCTCTCTCGTCCACGTGTACCGTCCCCCGGATCCACCCCTGAAAACGGCGCTGTCAAAGCAGCCGCACGATTGATCGCTTTGAGCTGCTCAACCCTTCGAAAACGCTTGGAAACCTCGTCGCTGTGGGTCACCAAAAGCAACGCCACTTTTTCCTCCTCGCACGTCTGCTGGATCAACTCCACGATGCGGTCTTGGTTGGCCGGATCGACGTTGGCTGTCGGCTCATCGGCAAGCAACAACTTAGGACGGTTCGCGAGGGCTCTCGCCACCGAGACTCGCTGCTGTTGTCCCACCGATAATTGGCTTGGCAAATAGTCCATACGGTCGTGCAATCCAACCCGGCGCAGCAGCTCTTCCGCGCGGGATGAATCCATTTTTTTCCCCGCAAAAGTCATGGCCAAACGAACGTTTTCCAAGGCAGAAAACGCGGGCAATAGATTGAAGGTTTGAAAAACGTACCCCATCTTCGAAGCTCGTACTCGGTCCCGCTTGGCCTCAGAGAATCCCTGCAATTCCACCCCTTCCAAACGGATCGATCCGGAATCCGCAGCCACCAAGCCACTGATCACGTGCAGCAAGGTCGTCTTGCCACCGCCACTTTCCCCCCGCAATACGACTTGCTCGCCGTAATCCATCCGAAAATGTGGGATATCGAGAATCATCAACGTGCCACCACCAGGCTCGCTGTACGATTTTTTCAAGTCATTGATCTCTAGCATCGGGACTCGATGTCCCGGATCGATGGAATCCATTTGGCTTCGCCTTTAATGAACGTTGATTCACGGAATAATTGGATTTGCCGAAGAATCTGGTATTCTTCTTCAAAATGAAGGTTTGCAGGGCTTACGAAAAACCTATCGCCGGGAAATTAGCGATCTCGGTCAAGGCCACCTATATGGCGCGGCGCACCGAGCCTCAACGGAGCTTGTTTTTCATCGCCCGATCGATCTCCCGACGCGCATCAGCTTTCTTCAAGACCTCGCGTTTATCATACACTTTACGCCCCTTGCACAGCGCGATCACGCACTTGGCAAGGCCTCGTTCCGTGAAATACAGACGCAAAGGAATCAAGGTGAGGCCTCGCTCTTTGGCTCGCCCCGCAAAGCGGGCCAATTCGCGCCGATGCAACAAAAGTTTCCGTACCCGCTTGGTCGGATGATTCCAAAATGTCGCTTGCCGATACTCGTCGATCTCGCAATCGACCAACCAAAGCCCTCCATCTTTGATCCTCGCGTAGGCTTCTTCGATGCTGCAGCGACCATTCCTCAAGCTTTTCACTTCACTGCCATGCAAAACCAAGCCACACTCGATGGAATCGAGGATCTCGTATTGGTGTTTGGCTTTGCGGTTCTCTGCGATCGACTTAAACGACGCGGGTACGGCCGCACCCTTGCTACTCTTCGCAGGCCCACCGCTCTTTGCAGAACCGCCGCTATTTTTGGGACCGCCGGTCTTTGGGGTCGGTTTTGCAGGGGCCGTTGGTGTCGGTTTTTTCTTGTTCAAAATCAGTCCAAACGTTTGGTGGAATCTGCACTTAACCCAGGTTTACCGCGCATTTTAGGATCTAACCATGGGCCGTCCGGAATTTCAAACACCGAAAAGGTCGTATTGTCGCTTGCCGTCGCTGGAAACAGGATCGGCAAAAGGGGTG
>VGZN01000883.1 GCA_016872635.1 Planctomycetota bacterium
AGTATGCGCTGAGATTGCGATCGAAGGAGCTGATCCTGAAGACTTTTTAGAGGCTGCGGTCGAGTTCGCCAACGATCGCTTGGCAGGGACACTTTGCGCTTCTGTGACGCTTCCAGACCTATTTGCTTCACGCCATTCCGAACTGGTCCGTCGCATTCTTCAGGATATGCGGTACGGTAGCGTCTGTATCAATCAGTGGTCTGCATTGGCTTACAGCTTGCTGACGCCACCCTGGGGCGGGTACCCCGGTCCCACGCTGGACCGAGCGGAAAGTGGCATTGGAAATGTCCACAATACATTTCTTTTGGACCGATACGACAAAGCAATCCTCAAAGGACCATTGGTGAACTTTCCGAAGCCCGTTTGGTTTTCAACGCATGGCAATGCATTGGCTACCGCACGGCGCTTGATTGCACTCTACCAACGGCCCTTTGCAACGCGTCTCCCAGCCCTTTTTGCGTCTGCGTTAATGGGCTAGGAAGTCATGTACTGCACGAATCCGATATCCCCAAGGGCTATTCCTTGATGATCGGAGCCGCTCGATACACGGTTGAGTTCGCGATGATCTCCCGACGGAACGGCGCCTTGAGATTGAGAATTGTCTCGGCATTCCCCAGGAACAGGAATCCATTATCGCTCAGTGATCCACGAACTTTAGCGAGCACTTGCGCTTTTGTTTCCGTATCGAAATAGATCAAAACGTTTCGAAGGAAAACGATGTCCATTTTCTGGAGCGATGGAAGCCAGGGCTCGATCAGGTTCACTTTGCGAAACTCTACCATTCCACGCAACGTGTCCGAGATCTACCAAACATCTCCTTGCTGCTTAAAGTACTTCGTCAGCAGATCCTTCGGCAATCCTCGAGACACCTCTGTGGAATTGAAGCAGCCACGTCGGGCCCGAGCGAGCATTTGATCGGATAGATCTGTTGCAAGCAGTCGCAACTTCCATGTTTTAAGCTGAGGAAAATTTTCCATCAGCAACATGGCAATCGAATAGATCTCCTGCCCACTCGAACACGCATCGGACCAGATTGAAAGCGTCTTGTCGTTCGCCTTGGTTCTCAACAATTCCGGAATCAAGTGCAATCGCAGTGCATCAAACGGGCTCTGATCGCGATAGAAACTCGTTTGGTTCACCGTCATTGCATCGACAACTTTGTCGGTGATGTGCTTTTGTGGTTTTGCGCGGAGGTGGCAAATCAAATGCGTCACTGACTCAAAACCATGGGCCCTAGCCACCGGCATCAGACGTGACTCGACCAGATATTCCTTGTCTCGATTGAGTATGATGGCACTCTGGCTTCGAATCAACGACGATACGAAATCGAAGTCGGTAGAACGAAGGGAGGTGGTAGTGGCGACGCTATTCATGTTTCATCTCCAAGAATCAACAATATTGAAGGAGTAGTTGCCAACGTAGCAAAGTAGCTCGTTCGCATTCCTGCACAGTCACCGAACATTAGGATCGAGCCCGAGTACGGCTCACCTGCAACGCTATTTCCTCTGCGACACGATCGAGAGGAAGGATTCCATCAGCCAAACCGGCGTGTACAACCGCACGTGGCATTCCCCATACAACAGACGAAGCTTCGTACTGGGCGATCACATAAGCCCCCGCGTTCCGAAGAACTTCAGCACCGCGTAGACCGTCTTGTCCCATCCCCGTGAGGACACAACCCA
>VGZN01000884.1 GCA_016872635.1 Planctomycetota bacterium
TCCCGAGCACGGCGTTCCGCACCGTTTAATGATTTCGCGATTCGATAAGACGAAGCAACGTACTCGATCGCAAGTCGATAGACGTCGAGTCGTTCGTGGTCAAAAACTGGTTCGGTCATCTGCGCCCTTTCGAGTACGAGTACGAGTACCGTTTCACTGAGTACGAGTACGAGGAAATCCGACCTGAAGCACGAACGACAGCGGTAACGGGGCCGCCGCCAAAAAACTATGGTTTCAAATCACGCGTGATCGGCGGCTCCCGTTCACCGCTTTGTTCTGTGGCCTTATTGGGAAAAGATCTTGTTTTCGCCTTTAATCGCAAACGGTGTCTCAATATCGAGTTGGCCATCTGGCGTGAACGAGTATGGGAAAACAACGACAACCGAGTAGTTTTCGCGATGATCCAATGCCACCGCGATTGCATCTTGCTTGTCTTGTTTGCCGGGCGGAATAGTTCGAATGTCGTACACCAGAGTTGTTGCCTTGTATTCGCCACGGCCGGCACCAGCGCGAAATCCTTTTTCGAGCAATTCAATGACTTCGGTTGACGCTGGATGTTCGTCGCCGGTCCAACCGCCGGTATGGCTGATTTCCCCGTCGGCGGACATAGTCCCGCCGAATGGGAAGAATTCACGGTGCTTGGTCAGCATCTCTTCCGCGAATGGCAGAACAGAATTCATCAAATCTTCGCATTCGGACTTCGGATCAGTCATCTGTGCGTCACCCACTTCGGATTGCGGCTCGTCCCGATTGGGACCGGCTGTCTGGCCAGTGCATCCTGTCATCAACGCTACGAGCAATATACCAAGTAAGGGTCTTCGCATAGCGTTGGCCACAGAACGACCCCGATGACCGAGCGGGCGCAAACTAGTTTTCCATCAGGACGCGGTCGGTCGCCCGCTTCGGTCCATCGGCTTGTTCGTCGCTTCCGGTTTTGTTACGGCGTTGTTTGGATGTATGAACTCGCAATGATCCAGTAATTGTTCAAGCCTATCGTCCACGACGATGTCAGGTTTGGGTAGGAAGCAAACGAAGCAATCCGCGATGCCCAATTTGATCGCTACGTCGCGAGAGTATTGAGCACCGCCGCGACTCCAGCAATATAGCACATTGCCAGCATTGAACATATCGCGAACGTATCGAATGGCATTCGGTATCGGGATCTGTTTTGCCCCAAATGATCGAATCAGCGTATCGTCGACATCGACGAAGATCACGGATTCCTTCTTTAGTTCTGGATTGTTCATTGTTTGATCAAGAATTTCGGTGATCATTCCCGTGGCGATATTCTTCCCGCCCTCTGCCAACGTAAACGAAGAACCAACTTGAAGTCGTGATTGTTGCAATTCAGGACGATAGAACGATAGCAGTGCGTCCGTTGAATCGCCCGGTTCGATCCATTTGTCTTCCGGTATGGTGATCGAGACATCGTTGTCTTGACCGCGATAACGAAATTGCGGGCGATAGCCGGTTGTGATCGGGCCGCGCCGTCCATCATGGACGGTTGGAGTCGTCAGCAATTTGACGCGAAGATGAGGTTCCATGGTATTGCGACGAACGCCCGAAATCACGCGGTTGCGGCCAAGTGACTTTCCATCAGAAAACGCGCGATTCGCAACTCGCGTGCATTTCATTGTTCGTCCGTCATAATACGGGTTTGACCGTCGCAGTCACGATTTTC
>VGZN01000885.1 GCA_016872635.1 Planctomycetota bacterium
AAGTTGGCTCACACCGTTCGATCCATCGCCTTCAGAGGAAGTAAGCCACGCCTTACGGAAGTTCCGAATGGGTGATGCATCTTCCCAGCATGCATCACTCCCAAGTCCATCGATCACCGGCGGGGAGTGGGCAAAGTTACAGCGATAAGCGACTGGCTCCGTAATAGCCGCTGCGGGTTGGGCCAACGACAGGGCTGGAAATACGACGGCAACCGCTGCCCATGCATACACAAGTTGCATATAGCGAACGATAACTACATCAGAAAAAGGAAGCATGATGATTCAAGACATGGTTAATTTCTCAGTATTCAATGCGCCCTTCAGCACATCGAAAAAATCAGATTCATGATTCTTGTTTTTGAATCTTAACCTGTTTCTGACAGTCACGCTTACAGCGATCGCTGCAAAACCGAACCTGCTCCCAAACCTTGGCCCACTTTTTACGCCAGGCAAAGGAGCGGCCGCATTGCTCACATCGCTTTTCAGGCAAATTGATTTTTTTGTGAACCATCTGGAAATAGGATGCAGAATGTATTGACTACTAGATGAGGGAAACGCCCCAGGCAGCCATTGAACCACGGGAGTCCCTCCCAATAATTACTGGGCTTTTCCTATTCTATAGAACTCGCCTACATCGCAGGGAACTGTGCGCAAAACCGCTCCGGATCTATCGTATTCACTGCGGAGGAACTCCCCCACAGACAAGACGGATTGCTCCTGGAATCGAGTGAATTTTGTGAGAAAGTGTTAATCCATGGGTACGTTTCCGGGACTAGTGGTGCATTTCCTTCAATCAAGGCGTCCCCGGCAATCAAGACACGCATGGATTCTGAACTGAAACCAGCATCGATCGAAATAGATCGTATTATCCAGATGGCATGGGAGGATCGGACGAGTTTCGACGCGATTCGCGAACAATTCGGTTTGACGCCCGGCCAAGTGATCGCATTAATGCGCCGGGAACTCAAACCTTCTTCCTTCCGATTATGGCGAACGAGAACGACGGGGAGAAAGACAAAGCACGTCGCCCTGCGAGGTTTCCAGTATGGCCGATTTCGTTGTCCGGACCAAAAGGGTAGCTAGCATTGCCCATTAAGCGTACCCGTACGAAAGCTTGCGATCGTTGCCAGAAGATCAACGACATCCTTTATCGCGTGCGGATCGACGAATCGAGAGCGTGGATTTTCGTCTGCCCAACTTGTTTGTCCCACGTCAAGCCTAACAACCCGATATATCAGTACGGCGGCACATGGAAGAGCAAGAAGCGGCATTAAGATCGTCTCAAATCGGAGAGTCAGTATTACGTTATCAGACAAGCGATTCGATGTCCCGTTCGAAGGATGCTTGATCTATCGCAATGTTGGGCCACCACCGGCCTTGTGCCGGTGGAGCCATGACTGGCAACTACCACCACACTCCCCCCAAAAAACGTCTGTTGGGGTTTTGCCCCAACGAGGAGGAAGGTAGATAGCGGGGGGGATACCTAGTAGCTGCCAGTTGTTGCCCCCACTGGGATGAACCCAGTGGAAGGCGAAGCGGAGCGCTAGGGGGAGGCGAATAGGATCGTGATGGAGTTGCCTTGCCTCATCGAGTCTTGCGATGAGCAGCGAGTACTCGTTGGCTGTTCCAAGCATGATCGAAACTTCGTTGTGCAATAGGATGTAGTACATTGCTTCGA
>VGZN01000886.1 GCA_016872635.1 Planctomycetota bacterium
GAAAATCTTCTTACCAATTCCAGCTTGGCTTGGCAGACCAATATCCAAGTCGTGACCGCTTCGGGGTCGACCAACCGGATGAGTTTGGGCGGGAACTTTAGTTTTTTGCTTAACCGATACAGTCCTGCCGAGTGCCGCCAGATCCTTGCCAATCTGGTGGATTATCTCGATGCGGATCGCATCCCCACCACCGATGATGCCAACAACCCCACCTACTTCGGCGTGGAATGCTGGCCGTCCGGCACGCCCACCAACACGGTGGCCCAAGGACATCCTATCCCGATATTTATCACACCTGGATTGGTCTTTAATTGGAAAGCGACCGATCCGCTTCGGGGAAGGCTGAATAGCACCCGGATTTTGGCGGCCGTGGGGCTTCTTAATCCGTGGCCATCTGCCACGTTGCCGATTACTTGGAGCAACAATTATATCTGGGACATTTCCATGACGGTAACCGGCAACGTCACCGCCAATCCCTATAGCTCTAATGTGGCGGCCTTTTTTGAGACCAATGTGGTGGAGCGAACGGGCATCGGGCCGAATCCGATCCCTGCATTCAGTTCGCGTCTTTGCCCGAATCCCATATCGGGCGGATCCTTTCAATTTGCCTCGCGTACCAACGGACTTTTTTTAGTTGTTTCGAATCTGACCAATATCACCTTTTCAAGCTTGCGGGTGATTCCCAGGCGCGTTCGCCTTCTTTATTCCACCAATAGTGGGGTCGAGCGTTTTGTCGTGGCTAATCTGGATTTTTTGTCCAATAGCCCGGCCACAATCTTGCCGAACTCCATATCTTACGCTGGGCCTGCCTCTACCGTGATTCTATTCACCAACGCAACTTCTACTGGTATGGACAGCTGGCATCTGCAGGACGATCCAAGGAATTTTTTTCGCGTCGGCAGCAGTTACAACCCGACGAATCCGTGGCTGAGAACCGCTTCGACCAACACTTCCCAAGTGCCGGTTCCAGCTAATGGAATGTCGGTTTTTAGCTTTACGAACGCATTTTCCGATCCTCTCCAAGGGTTAGCCACCAATGCATCCAACTGGCTTTCTGCAAGCGCCCTCACGAATCATTTTAACGGCCACTTCGGCAAGGCCGCCACGAACCAGTCCACCAACACCATGACCTATTCGATCGGAGAACTCGGTTTCCTCTCGACCGGGCAAGCCTGGAAAACCTTGAACTTGGTTGACACCAACCCCCCAGCCGCCGGGCAGGAGGACTGGAGGATTTTGGATTACGTGACCAGCGGGGAAATGGCGGAAGAGGCAGCCAATGCCTCTTTCTTGACCAATACACTGAACACCCCCCGGGGTCGCTTCGTTCGCGGGCCCATCAACGCCAACAGCCGGAAATACGGGACTTGGCTGGGTTGGCTGACGGGTTCCGCCCCGAACGCCGGGCCCGCCGCCACGGAAATTTCCGCCCTGGGCACCAACGCCATTTCTGCTTCGGCGGGAAGTCTTTTCACCAACAGTTGGGCAGATCAGTTTGGGGCCGGCACCAACCAGATGCTTCGGGAAAATGCGGTGCGGGCGGTGGCCGATGGGCTGACGGTCTCCAGCCGCAGCTTTACAGTCTATTCCACTGGAGAATCCCTTTTTAACGGTCGGGTCATGGGCCGAGCTTCCTTGAAAACTTTGATTCTCGTCGACACCGACCCC
>VGZN01000887.1 GCA_016872635.1 Planctomycetota bacterium
GGAATTCCCTGGGTTAATATCAGCATTCGTCTGGATCAGATTCTTGTATTCTTGTGTTCCATTGACCGGGATATTGCGGTGGAGGGCACTGATGATCCCTTGGGTTACCGTATTCTGATAACCGAACGGATTGCCTATGGCGACGACCGTCTCTCCTCGCATCAAATCCGAGCTGGTGCCGAACTGGATGGTGGGCAAATCCTTCGTGGTCGGAATCTTGATAAGAGCCAAATCGGTTTCGGGGTCATAGTTGAGAAGCTTGGCGACGGCATTGCTTCCGTCGGCCAAGGTGACCTCGATCCGCGTGACATCTTCGACCACGTGAAGGTTGGTAATGATGTACCCGCGTCGATCGATGATGACGCCGGTTCCCATTCCATTGACTTCCTGCTTGGAGCTCGCACCGCTCGAGGATGTGCTCGCGATGGTCTTGTTCCCTTGGATATTCACGACCGCTGCTTCTGCACGCTGGATAGCGCGCACGATCGGAGATACGCGGGTCGAGGGATCCGTGGCCTGAACCGAATGGACTCCCAACGAAAGACTTAGCCCCAATGCTGCGCATGTGAATCGCAGCAAAGTCTGGCTTGCAGTGACAAAGCGAAATTTCATTCTGGGCCCGGTTCCGTTCGGGAAATCAATGCAACCTCGGTTCGTCGAAAGCATGCGGGAATTGCGGGTCCCACCGCCAGTTTCGACAACGACGTATGCATCGGTTATTCCGGTACAACGGCATGACCAACGCGAGTTGGGCGTTAACAAACGCCCCATGCGGAGAAGTCCACCCAGATTAACACGGAGCGAGAGGAGGCTACGGCTCGAAGCATGGCATTGCTAGCCCATAAAGCTTCAAAGCACTAGCCAGGGGGCCAGTCCATCGCGCGACCTCCCAAAACGTGATAGTGGAGGTGAGGCACGGACTGCCCTCCATGGCTCCCGATATTGGTCACCACGCGATACCCCGAGTCACTCAACCCCTGCTCTTTCGCGACGCGTGCGACGACGACTTGCAAGTGCCCCAGCAATGCCGCATCTTCATCGCTTGCATCACCCAACGAGACGATCCGTCTCTTCGGAATCACCAAAAAATGAACGGGGGCTTTCGGATGGATGTCTGCAAATGCTAGCGAAAGCTCATCTTCATAGAGGATATTCGCGGGGATCTCTTTGAGGATGATTTTGGAAAAGATTGTTTCGCTCATCGCACTCTGCTCATTCGGAAAAGTTTGTCTAAATTGCGAAGTCACTCCCAACCGAAAATTCTAACGTCGGTCGGTGCGCGCGCTGAGGGGTCATTCAATCTTTGGGTTCACCCTGCAGCAAGCCTTTGCCCTCCGGGGATGCCAAAGAGAGTATTCACACTCAAGGAAGTACTTATGCGACCAAATTCCAAAAGCTCATTCTGGACCTCGGCCAAGGGCAATTTTCGTGATATTCGAATTCGCATGGCTGGATACCTCGCCATCGGTTGCGCGGTGGGGATCAGCCCTGGTTGCAGCCTTTGCCCGACCGCGTTCGACTACGACTTTGGAGGATACTCCTCAACCACTCCGCGTTCCGACATGCGGAACGGTAGGGTCGGGTCGATCTTCAGCGATCCGGAGTTAGGTGGTACCTTCCATTCCACAGAGGTTAGTACGGATCGCCAGAACGGTTTCGCGATGG
>VGZN01000888.1 GCA_016872635.1 Planctomycetota bacterium
ATGGACCTGGAAGGAAAGGCTCATGATGATAGGTGGATTGCGAATCCGTTTTGAAGAACTCCATCAGTTCGTGGTAGACGCGCTCGAGTCGACAGGGATGTCGCGGCAGCATGCGCAGTGGAGTGCCGACACGTTAGCGACTACCGATGCGATGGGCGTGTTCACCCATGGTACGAAGCTGCTAATTGGCTATCTCAAGAAGTTGAAGGCTGGTGGGTACCGGCCGACCGCCGTTCCTACAATCGAGCGTCAAGGACCCGCATGGGGAATCGTCGACGGTCAATCAGCGCTCGGGATGGTTGGCTGTATCGCATCGATGCAACTCGCTATCGACAAAGCGAAGCAGTGCGGGATCGCTTATGTGGGGCTCAAGAACACCGGTCATGTCGGGGCGATTGGATACTATGCCTCGCTCGCTGCGCGACAAGGCATGATCGCGATGGTCTCGGGGAACGATATCCCATCGGTCGCGGCACCTGGCTCGAGGAACGCGGTCTTAGGGAGCAACCCGATCGCCTATGGAATTCCTGTGGCAGGCGGAGACCCGATCATGCTCGACATGGCGACCGCTGCGACAGCCGGGGGGAAAGTCTACGCGGCAGTGCAGCGCGGGGAATCGATCCCGTCGACTTGGTTGATCGGCCCGGATGGCAAGCCAACGAGTGACGGTGGACTGTATCCTGCGAGCGCTTCGCTCGCTCCAATGGCAGGTCATAAAGGATATGGGATCGGTCTCTGGTGCGAGATTCTTTGTGCGGTTCTGCCAGGTGGTAATATGACTTGGCAAGTTGGCAGTTGGCTCTTTGACGATCCCTCGCTACCGTCGCGGCATTCTGCCTACTTCACGGCGATCGATGTATCGGTCATCACCGACCGAGTTCGATTCGATGCACAACTTCGTGCGTTGATCGACGAGATCCATGCGACACCGACTGCCGACGACGTCGACCGAGTCTTGGTTCCCGGCGAGCGAGAATGGGAGCGGTATCATGCTTCGAGAAACGATGGGATCCAATTGCCGAGCGACGTGGTTGAAAAGCTGTATTTGGCATCCGAAATCACCGGTATCGTTCCAAACTGGTTGAGGAAATAGATCTGCGCGTTATCGCTCGTTGCGATCCATCATTAAAACCCTTGTTATCCCCATAAAAAGAAATCGTCCCAGGAAGTTTTATTTCATGAAAATCATTCGTTATCAAGATTCTCGCGGGGCGGTTCATTTTGGATCGTTGCAAGCCGATGGCAAAGCATTTCGTATCGACGGAAATATTTTTGAGGATTCGAAAGTCACCAGCGAAGTTGCAGACATCGCTAAGACGTTGGCCCCGATCGAACCCCGCGACATCATGTGCATCGGATTGAATTACCGAAAGCATGCCGCAGAAGGTGGCCAGGCCATCCCGGAGTTTCCTGTTCTTTTTATGAAGAATAGCGGAACGCTGCAGAATCCTGGAGATCCCGTCGTGCTCCCGATGAAACTAGCAAGTAATTCGGTGGATTACGAATGCGAGTTAGCAGTGATCATCGGGAAGCCGTGTTACAACGTCCCTAAGGAGCGAGCCTTGGAGTACGTATTGGGTTACACTTGTGCCAACGATGTTAGCGCTCGCGACTGGCAAATGAAGTACGGTGGAAGCCAGTGGTGTCGCGGTA
>VGZN01000889.1 GCA_016872635.1 Planctomycetota bacterium
CCATCGATGTGTTTGCAACTGTTCCATCCACCGAAGGCTTTGGACTGTCGGTTGTCGAGGCGATGAAGTTTGGATTGCCGGTCGTCTCGACGAATCTTGGCATCATGCACGATCTGACCGAACGTCACGGCGACTTTGGACCATCGGTCTTGGATGTGGACGCAGATGCGTCGGCTATAGCACGTGCTATAGAAACTGCCACAGCGTGCAGCATCGATCTTAGCGAATACACAGCAGACGCAATGGCACAACGTTGGAATCGTTACCTATCAATCGAATCCTAAAAGCCGATGGTCGGCGATGGTTTGGAGCATCAACAGGCCATCGCTTACAGGCGAGCGTGAGCTAGAGGTGCTGATTCACGAAATGCTGCACGCTTGCCACTGGGATTTGGACGAAGAAGCCATCACCGAAACCAGCGAGGATCTAGCTAGAGTGCTATTCAGACTCGGCTATCGACGGACCAGCTAGTTTTTAATCTTTGCGGCTTTCAGTAACACACTAACCGCCCACTGCGTAAACGTCATTTTTGAACCAGCAGCCGCGTCTTTAAGCGTCTTCCAGTCGTCGTCCGAAACGCGGCCAAGCTGCCGAGCTGGATGCGGGTTGTATGCACCTCTTGCGGTTGGTGGACGTCCTCTTTTTGTTTTCTTTTTAGGCATGGTTGAACTAAACAACTGTTTTAGACTTGGTAAATACCGCGGACAGTCCCAAAGTCAACGACAAACAGATTCACCCGAGGGCGTCCTTTCGCGGCCTGAACGTCGCGATAAAACAAAGCAGGAAAACCGTCGATGATTTCCGAGTCGCGGTCAACCCATCCTGAAAAATTCCGTCCGTCAAAGTTTTCGAGTGGTTCTGTCGTTGCTTCGGACACGTCAAGATAGTCTTCAACATCTCCGCCGTTGTTAGATCGGATGAACCTAGCCATCACTTCGTGTTGTTGCACTGTCAACATAATTTTTCTCCAATTTCTGTACGAGGCTCACGTCATTCGCTTGCCATGCTTAGATTCTATCGACAAAAACATTGTTGTCAATACAACAATCCCCACAAAAACAGAAACAGTTTTGAATTTCTTTCAAATTTACCCGCGATCGACCCGCCATACGGAGCCATAAAAACTACGCACTCAAATCGGGAGGCAGTCGGCCGGCCTTGATGCTTCGGGAGTCAATATAGCTTCTTCGAACGGTCCGCACCCCTCCAACGTGCCCCAGCGACTCAGCCGCAGCAAATTCTCCTTCAGCCTCATACACCTGCGTTGCGTGTGATTTTCGGAGCGTCCCGAGCGCTTGGCCACGCATGCGTCGAAATCCTAGTTTTTGAGCGGTTGCAAACAAAATCAGTTCGATTCTCCGGATACCGGATTTTGACAACGGAAATACCTTTTCTCGCGGTGGTCGCTCGATCGCTGCCAGCAGCTCGCAAGCGGTTGGTGACAACCTGGCCGTGTGTGCGCGTTTTGTCTTATGCTGAACAATCGACAGCATGCCGCGATTGAAATCAACGTCATTCCAACGCAACAAACGAAGATCAACAGGACGCAGTCCAGTGTCGTAACCGACCCGAACCCAAGCCTGCAAAAAGGCACCCGTTTTTACGCCGCATCGCAGTTTTCCTGGTATCTTTTCACAAGCGTCAACTAGCA
>VGZN01000890.1 GCA_016872635.1 Planctomycetota bacterium
AATCCCCCAACAGCAAATCGGTTAGTCTCATTAAACGAAGAACGGAAAGCACATTCTCTGTCGGATCAATGACTCGAAGACACCCGTGCACGCCAATCAATTTCTTCCGGTACTTGAGTAAAACCCCGATTCCTGCAGAACTCATGTAGCCTACTTGTGAAAGATCGATGTCGATCTCATGATGCCCACCCTGAATCGCAGCCTCGATATTGCTGTCGACATAGGACGACCAACTTGCATCAAACCGACCATCTAATGCCAGAATGTATTTGGTCTTATTTCGACTGGTTTGAATCTTCATTTCAAGCAGTTTGTAGCAAAAGCAATAAAGGGCATTAAAGTGAACGCTATTTCGAGGGCAACAGATGGGCGGGGATATTTTTCTCTGTTTCAGTGATCCAACCGTTTGCTCGTTTACGAATCGCAGGCGTGATAATCCAGCGTTCCTTCAGTTTCGAAAGCGTTGTTTCGTTGTAGAGCAATATCTCATCAGTTCGATTCTCTACGGGTATCTCAGAGGGGCTCTTGCCCCCTAGAACATCAGCAGCCATGTCACCGAGATTTCTTCCAATAGTGATGTAGTCTGCACCTAAATCCAATGTACTTCCTAGCAGAACCGCCGATGGCAACGAGCAAAATACGGGCACGCCTGCATTGCGTGCAGATCGAATCACTAACGTGTTCGCTGAGGAAACAGTGATATCACCACTGATCCACATGCAATCGACACCTCGCGACAAAACCGAATTGGTCGCCTCCTGGACAGCCGCTGTATTTTCAACGCTCCCCTCGATGAGTTCTAACGATAACTCCTTGCAAACCGAACGCGCTAAAAGAGTTTGCGCGGCCGAATTGGATTCCGCTGGATTCCAAACAAGTCCGATGCGACGAGCCTGAGGACGCATTTCCTGGATGTATCGCAAAATAGATTCGACGGGTTGCATGCTACCCATCCCGGTCATGTAAGGAGGATGCTTTAAGTGATCTTCGCGATCGATTCCAACGCCAGCTGCATACGGATCCGTAACCAGACCAAAAATATGCTTGATTTGACCAGCGGACTTGTTCGCGCTAGCAACCGTCTGCAATGAAGGCGTACTCATCGTCAGAATAAAATCATAGGTTCCAGATGTCACTTCTTTCGCAATCGCGTTCGCCGTACCGATATCCCCTTCCGCATTGAAGTATTTGATTGAGACGGTCACTCCATCGATATACCCCCTTTGCTTGAGTTGCTCAACGGCACCAATCCTTCCATCATCGATCGCTTTGATCGAAGCATGTTGAACAAATGCGATGCGAGGAATCGGAGTACCTGCTCCCGAGCTCCGGGCTCCTTTCCGCGATTGCAAGTCCAAAAGCAACAGCACAGCCCCAGCGATTGCCACCAAAGCAATCCCGAGACTTAATCGGCGTAATCCGTCAAAAAAAGCTCCGACCATCGGAAACACCCACAAAAGAACGAATCGCTCACACACCCAACACCGTGGGAGATCCAGGCGTCAAAGACCACCCCACGGCTGACTGCCCCAGCATCCTTTCTGTGCAAGGTATTCCCTCCCACAGCAAGACTGCAACCTTGCGGTACTCTAGCTTTTAGACTCCATGCGACAACAGGATGCCCACATCCGCCACCCTCCCGCAC
>VGZN01000891.1 GCA_016872635.1 Planctomycetota bacterium
TACTAATCTTGGACGAAGCTACAAGCAACCTCGATAGCGAGAGCGAACAACTGATCCAGCAGAGTTTGGCCCGACTCCTCAAGAATAGAACCGCATTCGTGATCGCACATCGGCTGAGTACGATCAAGAACGCGGATAAAATCCTGGTTATGGACGCGGGTAGAATCGTCCAAGTCGGAACGCATGCCGAGTTGCTCGACAGCCCTGGAATCTATCAACAGATGGTCCGCCTACAAACCGAGAACCCTATAGCTAATTACTGCGATGAGTGACGAATTCGGAAGCGTACAAGGAAAAGTATTGCTCGCCTGCCCTACCATGGAGGATCCTAACTTTCATAGAACCGTTGTCTACATGGTTCGCCACACCCCGGACGATGCATTTGGACTGATCATTAATCGTCCAACCGAGTTTGATATTTCCAAGGTGATGGAATCAATCACGGAACGCGAATTCCACCGAGCTGAACCGCTTTATCGAGGCGGTCCTGTCGAAGGGCCATTGATCCTGCTGCACAACTTCAAGCCCCTCGGCGACTTCGAATGCCAACAAGGACTTTACTTGACCTCTGATCGCGAACGAGTCCTCGATATTTTAGCCTCCGAGGAAACAACGTTAAAACTTTTCGACGGCTTCTCCGGTTGGGGCCAAGGGCAACTCGAACATGAAATTGCAACCGGTAGCTGGATCGTTTCACCCGTCTCCACCGAAGAGGTCTTCAGCTCCGACGACCACCTCTGGACGACACTCGTCCACCGAATCGGACACGATGTGTTTCTGGCAAGCGGGTTTCAACTCGGTGATCGCAATAAAGCCCGTTGGAATTAAAATTCCCACCGACGGATCTACTTCCTCGGAGGACATGGCGTCTCAACCATCCCAGCCAATAAAGCAACTCTATCAATGAACAAAGCCGCTCGGAGGACCCGGGCGGCTTCGTGTGTCTTTGGCGAGATCGAAAACGCAACCGACCAGACTATCGCTTGTGGAAGTTGTAGTCGGAGTTAGCCATGTCAAAATCTTTTTCTGTCAACCCAACGTTGATCTTGATGTTCTGATAGGTGTACTCTTCGATGACTTCAGGAGCTTCGTCCTTCGACTTTGGCCACCAGTAAGCCGCATATCGAACGGGAATCTTCCACTCATCATCCATGAAAATCTGAGCGATATGGAACTCATAATGAGGCTTTTGCTCAGGGTGTGTGACTTGAAGGATCGAGCAGTTACGTCCACCAACCTTGGCACCTGGGATCAAGTCCACTTGGCAGTGGCCATAGCCCTTGTCACGCTCCCCTTTTTCAATGAGCTTGACAACCAAATTCTCAAGTCCGATATCGGTCATCGGATACTTTTGGCCGGCCATGGCGAGATAGCCGTTTGGTTCGAGGAAGTGAGTTCCGAGCATACGCTTCATGCCACCTTCGTGGGCAATTAATTTCCCTTCGTTCTGATTTTCGATGAACAGAACTTCGCGTCCCTTTACCGAAGCCGGCTTCAGGAACGCTAGGTAAACCGAAAAAGGAACGGTGACTTGGTTTTCTTGCTTCTTGCGATTCCGAATCTTGACGAACATAAACTCGTTCTCGCCGAGATCATCGCCAATTCGTTCCCGCTTGACCAACACTGCAGTGTAGTCGTGAA
>VGZN01000892.1 GCA_016872635.1 Planctomycetota bacterium
AGTCGGTGTTTTTTCTGCCTTCGACGCGGTCAGCTCCAACAGCGTTCGACTCCAAGGTAAGGCCTTGGCGAGATTGCGGTGCACCCCCAACTCGACACTTCGGGCCGGTGTTTACTACATCGACCGCGTTAAAATCAAACTACTCCCTGCGTTCGGTGTGCTTTGGGTTCCCAATCAAGACACACGCTGGGATATTTTCTTCCCCGAACCAAAACTCTCTCAATACCTCACCACGTGTGGCAATACGGATATCTGGTGGTACATCACAGGCTATTACGGTGGTGGGACGTGGACGGTCAAGGATGCCAGCGATAGCACTGACGAAGTTGACATTGATGACTTGCGAGCTTTAGTCGGGTTTGAGTTCGGACGCTCCGATTTGCTCCGCCAAGGATTCAGAAGCTTCTTCGGCGAAATCGGATACGCTTGGAACCGTCAACTCGTCTACAGAAATCTTCCCGACGGAACTTTGGATATGACTGACAGCCTTGTATTCCGGCTAGGCGTGGGATACTGATCCTATCGAGACTCACGAACTGGTGCTTTCGAGCAGTTCTTTAGACCACGATGGTATCAATGCTGCAATCTCCTTAAAGCATGTTCCATTTTGGAATCTCCGCGATGCGGGTCGCCGCGATCTCCGCATTGAGCAATCAGCCATGTGCAGGAACCAGTTTTCTGGCGCTGTACGTGCTAACTTCGGAATAAAGAACGCACAACTCGAAAGCAGTCCTCGGTCCACTGAATGATGAGGCTCGAGGTCCCCCATCGTCCGCCGATTCCAGGCATCACTAGAAACGTCAGGAAAATGGCGAAGAATATTGTCAGCGGAAGCAGTGGGTCGGTGAGCATCAAATTCCGCGTACGGTTTTTCACGAGGAACGGCGCCTTGTCAATACTCTGTTTGAATAACTCTTGCACGAGTTGTAATTCCAATTCGATCAATCCGTCCTGACGTACCCACTTGCTGATGATGGCAATCTGCCAATCGGTATCTTGAAATCGCAATACCCCAACGTTCGAGACTTTGAACCTCGCCGCGATCTTCGGCTCGATTTGAGCAGTGAATGAGACACTGTTCATTTGCGTTATGCGAACCGGGTAGCTCCGCCATCCCATTTTCAATGAGCCGCATTGGTAACCGTCCACGACAGCGATTCTGACCGCGGGTGTTTGCTTCATGGTAATACGACTAATTGTTCCAGTCAGGTATCAAATAGTTTTCTCCGGGTGGGCGTATTACCGGATACTTCAATGTTTGCAATTTAGGGCAAATTCGTGTGGTCCGTTTGATTAAGCCCCCTTTTTTCATGAACATGACCAACTAACAAGTGAACCCTTAACGATTGAATTGATGATGCCAATTGCGAAGGAATCCCCGGTTTCATGAGCGTTGACGAAGCAGATGGCTTTTTCAATTCCGACGCATCGTAACGGTCGATCCTATCGAAGGAGTGGTTCCGCTTGTCCGGGATGCGCAAATGACAGCAATTGGCTCGGCGATTTCAGGGGACCTAATCGTGCAACCACGCTCGCATTCATTATTTCTTGGGTTTTCGATCACAACGATCCCCACACCCGCGAACGATCCAATCCAGTCGTTTTCCCCAAAGCCCCATCCGAATGAGACTTGCCCAAGTG
>VGZN01000893.1 GCA_016872635.1 Planctomycetota bacterium
GTTGTGAATGCATCGTCCGTCGAACGGTGGCAGCGAAGATTCAAGTCGTTTTTGTAGTTCAGGAGTCATGAGCCCGATAACGACCAAGGTCACCGAGCCGCCGCCAATAAGCTCGGCCATAAAAAGCGGCACCGTCGGCGGCTTCGGTGCACCGCTTTGTTATCCGCCGCTTAATTTGGGATTATTGAGGGTCCAGGGAAGTTCACCGGCTGAAAAGGTGTGACTATGTGCGTGCGCACCAGTGAAGTCAGCGCCATCAACATTGGCGTCGTAAAACTCGGTTGCGTCAATCGCCGCCCCTCGAAAATTTGCATTTCTCAGGTTCGTTCGGTGGAAGTTTACGGTCTTAATGCATGAGTTTGAAAAGTCTGCAAATTCAAGGTTGGAATCACTGAAGTTTCCATCGAGCCAACAGTTCCGAAGCACAATTTGGGGCAAGGCGACATTGTCAAGGTCGAGGTATTTGAGGAACTCCAAGTCGGAGAAGTCCCTACGTCCATTGTCATAAAGCCGTAATAGCTCCTGAGCATCCATCTCTGTTGCATGCTGTTCTGGCATCTTCGCTCCGGGATGTTCGACTAGGCGAATAACGGCGGCGATCACCCAGCCCGAGCAGTTGACTCAACGCAAGTCAAAAAGGGCCGATCGAGGGCTTGGCGCGCATCGCTTGGTTATCCGCAATTCTACGCTATGGTACAATTCGACGAGGTTTCAATTCCCGTTGAGCTGCAGCGATTTTGTCATCCGTCCAATGATGAATCGCTCCATAAGATTTAAGATGCCCTATGACATCTTCGGAGATGCCATACAAAAGAGCCCAATCCAAGACACTGAAACGCTTCGTTTCGTCGCCAAACAGTGGGTAAGTTTGATTGATGTTCGCTCCGCTGTCGAGTAGTAGAGTCAGCATTGCAAGTTGCAGTTCTGGCGATTTTTCATGATTGATCGCCGCAACCAGCGGTCGACCGATGTTTGGGTCTGCGCCGTGGGCAAGCAGCCATCTGATTGCTTCAATTCTGTCGTTGCTGACGGCAATCTCGAGGGGGCGCGATTCATTAGGGGATTTGAGGTTTCCGTTAGGATCGCACCCAGCAGCGAGTAGGCTTTCCAAGACAGCAATACTACAGTCGCTTTTAACTGCTTGGCCAAGCCATGTCTCACTACTGTATTTTGCGCGTTTGGCAAGGAAGCTTGTGTCGCCAGAGAGCAGTTGATTGATTCTTGCTTCGTTCTTCCATGAGATTGCGCCGGATAACTGATCTCGTTTCTGGACATCGTCAAGTTGATCAACGGGAGTATCTAGCATTTGGTGGTAAGGCGATGGCTTGGTCGTGTCACGTTCTGGTTTAGGATACTTGCGCCTGTGACAAACTCCGCAAAGCCCATCGTTACTTGCAGCAATGCTTACTAGTACCCTGTTGCGACATAGCGAGCACTTGACTCGATCGCCCGTGTCATCACTAGAGTTCGAACTAAACAAAGATAGGATTCGTCGAAGCATCTTCATGCCAATGCGGATAACGACCCAAGCTCAGCGACCCGGCCCATGAGGGCGTTCGATTGCAACCGGGACGCGATGGCCGGGTTCGCTGCAGCGCATGGTTAGGCCGCTGGGCAATCATCGTGTGTCTTTCATCTCC
>VGZN01000894.1 GCA_016872635.1 Planctomycetota bacterium
TATCCAACGAAGAGATGCGATTCAAATCGTCTGAATTCTCGGACCGCGATCCGATCGGTAATGCATCAAAGCGGTATTCGTCCAAGATCACGTTGTTTATAAGCTTGCTCGCTGGTCCGCATGCATGCAGTTGGTGACGGGTGTACAAATCTCCTGAATTGATGGTTGAGATCGGGGTAGGACTGTAACTGTCCTTGCCCAAGCTCTCAGACCAAAGATGGTCACTCCACCGCCCAAACGACTGAAGGGAATTGCTCCATGCAGCGAGCACTCGTTGATCGATGCCACGTTTGGTCGCTAGAAGACGATTAACGGCTACATACTGAAGGACCAAGTTTTCATGGGCGGGGGCTGAAAAAAAATGCTCTGTCATCCAGGCTGCTCCTTGGAGCAACTCAATCACATTGACACCAACGAGTGCTGCTGGGAAAAGTCCAGCTGAAGAGAAGACCGAAAAGCGATCAGAGATCGCAGTGGGAATCGGCAGATGGTCACCTCGCGCTGACAAATGCGCCATCATCTGCAAAGAACTTTCTTCTGGTGTTACCGTTACGATCAAGTCGGCCAATGGGTTTCGGTCTAAACCAATACTTCGCTCTATGGCAGTCAGGAATTGTCGGAAAGCCACCGACGTTTCTAGCGCTTCACTGCGCACACTGATAGCGACAAGGCCCCATCGATCGAGTTCGTCGGTGGCAATATGATCTCGATGGGCGCCTAGCAAATAAAGGAGTGATTGGGCAGCATCGTTGTCAAAGCTTTCTCCGGCGAAGTACATTCGTGGCTTGCTGCCTCGATCACCTCGCGAGAGCTCATTCCAGTAGGGTTGGCAGCAAGCTTCCATGATGGTTCGCGCACCCCATATCGATCCCCCAACCCCAAGTACGACCACGCGATCGACGAACGATTGCATGTGATTCGCGCGTCGAAAAATCCGTCCCAAATCGCTGCCTTGCCGATCCTCGAGGTACTCGCGGAGCAATCGCTCGGGCAACCTGATAAATCCATCCTCAGATTCTTCGGATGCCATCGAGCTGATTCTTTGGCGAACCTCCTCGAGTTCGGGAAGTGCATCAGCGACATCCCGTTGCTCGAGTCCAAACGTTGCATCCATGGCTCCGGAACTATCAAATCGAAGCGGCTTTAAGCTGTTCTTACGCAGTTTCATGAAGAGGCTCTACAGAAGTACTCAGCAACGGGTGACGACCCGTGGGCGATCATCCGCTCTAACCAGGGTTTAGATAGCTATTTCAAGAGCAGCATCGTAGGAAATACCTCGTTTTGTCGGTAGCCCCAGTCCGTTTTTCATGGCGTCCAGGGCTTATCCTCGCCGAGGATGACCTAGACGGCAGTGAATCCAAAAGGCTACCATCGCCGCGCACTCGCGAGGCAGCCATCAAGAACGGAATCCGAATCATGGGTCATTCTCTCGATAATCACGAAGGCCATCGTTTCGATGGCGATCACCTTCCAGGTTCACCCACTCACTCTGCGTCGAAACGAGATCACTTGGATCTGGGAAGGGAGATTGCTTGGACCCGTGCTTCGGCCCGCGCCGAAATGGGGCTTGCCCATACGGAATCCTGGATTGGCGTTTCCGTAACGTTTTCTGGTGCCGACCCAGACTCCCATCAGCAGA
>VGZN01000895.1 GCA_016872635.1 Planctomycetota bacterium
TCCGCAAGGCGGAGTACGGTCCTGTAAGCGTGCAAGTGGTGCTTGTCGACGAACCGGTCAGACGCGATTGCCCGTTCGAACACCGAACGAATCTCATCGAACGAAACTCGAGGCACAAATCCGATCTGCTGACTTGCCCAATACCGAACACCAAAGGCGATACTGGCAATCATCTCGCTTTCCCTTCGAAACAAATCGAAGTGCACCGGGTCACCTATCGAACGAAGCAATTCAGAGTGTCGGTCGAGGATGGATTCATCCCCGTCTTCAGCCTCCGAAAGGAGGTTGGTGAACCACAGGTGGTCGACCGCATCGTGAATCGCCAATGAAACCTTTGATGCCTCGTTAAGGCCTTGGATCGTCAAAATTCGATCCCGCTTAATGTATTCCAAGATCGGTAAATCGCCACGCGCCGACGCTTCTCGCGCCCGCTCCAAACAATCCCACGAGTTTTGTCCTTGAGTCTCGACGAGGGCAATGTCGCAATTGATGCCGTGCTCTACTAGGGACGCAAGCGATCGCTTGACGGTTGTCGATTTCTGAATTTCGTCGTGATCGGCAAATGATCCACGCAAATTATTGATCACTGTCTCGTGAATGTCGCGCTTTTTCTCGCGGAGATATTCATGTATCTGCGCGTGACAGACACCAAACTCCTCCGCATTCAAAAGCGAGGCCATTTCCTCGTTGACGGTGTAGACGTCGAGATCCGTGTATCTGCGAAACGCAACATCATAATCTTGTTCGAGGAAGCACTGAGTCAATCGGCGGAGAAACTGATTCCCCAATTCTCGTACTCGATGTTTTGGATAATGATCCCAAACGATATCGAAGCCTGTTTCGTCACTGGAACGGAGGAACGACTTGAGTATTTCGCCGATGCGATAGCGACGTTCCAAATCTATCACGTTCGAATAGTCGTCCAATGCAGGCTCATGTTTCACTGCCAGGTCCAGATCGTCCCTGAGTATCTGTAGCTCGTCTCCGTGATCAAGAGATTCGATCAGCCGATTGACCTCAGCAATGAGTTCATGGATTCCCCGATCGTTGGGAAGTTTTCGAACATCATTCTTTAGTTGTTCGACGAGTGAATCGAGCTTTGGGCCCGGCGACGATTCGGTTCCAAAGGAGTCGAATTCCTCGCGTGTCAAGTAGTCACGTGATCCTCTGACCGACGACATCAATCGCGACCAGCGCGCTTCTTTGTCTTGCGTTTCGATCAGCACCAAATGCGTGCTACCAAAACCTTTTGAGTTGAGTAGTAGTCTTGCCTCATTCTCCACATAGATTCCAGTGAGAACCAGATGAGGGGCTTTAAGCTTCTTTGCTTCGTCTAGTGCGCGTTGAACGAGTATCCCCGGATTCGTAGTCTCTCGGAGCTCCTGAGCGTGTTTGAATCGATCCACTCTGGACAGGTTGGAAAATCCCTTTGACTCGATGTGCCTTGTCAGTTCCTCATTCGTTGAAACGTGGACGAAGCCGTATCTTTGCTCCAGGATCCGAGCAACGGTCGATTTACCGGATCGAATATTTCCTAGAATCCCAATCAACATTTGATCTTTGTGCCCTTTAAGAATGAGGTGATTTCTCTGGCGACCATACGCTCGAAACACCTCTTAATCAATAGT
>VGZN01000896.1 GCA_016872635.1 Planctomycetota bacterium
GAGTCTCGCCATTCTAAGAGTGCCTTGTAGATCTGCGATTCTGACGCTTCGTTGTCCATGTCGCTGTTGGTGTTCGATACCTCGAGCACACCATAATCAACAACGCAACCACCAGCACCGCTCCACCAAGCCGTTACGGTCCAGTGGCAGCGATACTTGCCGATGTCGATGCCTGCCGTGAGTGCGACCGTGTTGGCGGGAAGCTGCCGACGATCGAGCCCCGAGCATCGCGACATCACGATGTCGGCATTGATGCCGATGCCCATCGGTCCCGCTTCTGGCGGAGGATCGTTGTCGATTTCGGTTGCGACTGCTTTGGGCCCAACGTCTGCGACTCGATTGTAGTAGGCATGAATGGCAGACAACTCGAGCGGTTCGCCGTCACTGTGTAGCTTCTTGCTATAGCTGTTCGGGTTGCTTACCTCGCAACCATCCTCGATGTCGGTCTGGTTGTCACACCAAAATCGGAAAGCGATCCGTGCGTCTGGATCGTCGGTCGATCGCGTCTGGCGGAGCTGGATGTACTCTTGAACGAGATCAAGTCGGTTCGGTTCCCGTAGCATCTTCCGGTATCGTTTGCCGCGCCACGATGGTTTGACCTGCGGATCGGTGAATCGGTAGGCGATACACTTGCGGTTCTGCACAGTGCAAAGCATGACGCGAGGGATGCGTTCTGAGCTGGCACCCAGGCCAGCAACGTCTTTCTCTAGGATCTCTTCGTTCTTTTCAATCAGTGCTTCGGATGCCGCCGCTTCGCGGTCTTCGATGTCGTCGATGATCGCCAGCGTTGGCCGAGCGTTTCGGAACTTGGTTCCGCGAACTGGACCGTCGATTCCGAGCGAGTAAAGCACCTGGCCGCAACTTGCGACCTCAAACGATTCTGGCCAACCTGGAAGCTGTGAACGTGCGATTGTCGGGAACGCAATATGATCTGCTGCGAGTTCAATGTTAGTGTTCATGCCGCCGACCGTCTGCATCCTCGCTCTTGACGACCAGCCTCCGACCGCTTGCATGGGAACGCCAATTTCTGGGTAGTCTGCGATGAATAGTTCATTCTGCTGGAGTTGTTCTTTGATGGCTTTGAGTTCCAACTGTGCCTTGCCTTGCGACTTGCCGATGACGACTGGAAACGTCGACAGTTTCCGGACCATCAGGTAAAGTGCCGCATGTGTCGCAATCGTCGTCTTGCCTTCGCCGCGAGGTCCGGCTATTGCCTGATCGCCGCCGTAGAGTGCGGCGTCTATGATGGAGTGGAGCATGGCTAGCCGGTCTGCGGTCCAGTCTTCGGCGAATATGTGTTGGAAGTAAATGTCTAGCCAAAGTTGCGGATCGCTTTCGGCTTCAAGTCTTCTTTCGATGTTTGCTGGTAGAGGGATTGCGAGATCGCGCTCTGCCGCTCGTTTTCGCGCCATCAATTGGCGTTGCTTCAGCCGCTCGTCTCCCTTGATCGGATCCGCTGCCGATGCCGTTTTCGGATGCAAGACGAGCAAGCTCTGGAGCTGGGACAGATCGAGCGAGTTCAAGAAGTCGTAGTCGCTGCTCATTTTCTTTGACCTCCCTCTTTTGCTGAAGCTCTTCACGCTTCGCGTCCAATGCGTCTGCGACCATCAAGACCTTTGCCGCGTCGA
>VGZN01000897.1 GCA_016872635.1 Planctomycetota bacterium
ACAATTGGGGGAACGATTCCTTCCGCAAGACGATTTTGAACGCCTGCCTATGGCTAGCAAAGGTCGAGGTTCCTGCGGATGGCGTACAATCAACGCTTCAACCATCGCACTTGGATGCGAACCTCGATCCCAAGAGCAAGAAGTAATCCGATTCAAAGCGTCAAGCGTGCCGAGGTGACGTGTTGTCGCATTCGGTATTCCTCGCAAGAAATTGGATATGATTGTCGGAGTGTTCGAAACCACCTGCAGCGGTGTCGCTTGACAGGTTCACATGTCTCTCCCCACTTGTTTACTCTGGCAACGATAGGTCACTCACTACCATGATTCATGAAGTTTCTGGCGATATTCTTTTGTCCAAGGCTCATGCTATTGCTCACGGTGTCGCACCCAATGATCATTTTGATGCTGGTTTAGCATTAGCACTTCGCGAGCAATGGCCATCGATGGCCAAGGACTTCCGACATTACGCGCATCAGACGCATCCGAAGCCAGGTGAAATCTGGATGTGGAGTGGGGTTGGTGATAAACACATCATCAATTTGATGACTCAAGAAGGGGAGCACGGTCATGGGACTCGACCAGGTCGAGCGACCACCGCAAATGTTCATCATTGTCTGAAGCGACTTCGCCACCTTGTAGAAAAAGAGAATATTCGCAGTCTGGCCATTCCAGCGATTGCGACAGGCGTTGGTGGGCTGTCATGGAGTGATGTCAAGCCGTTGGTGATCGAGAGCCTCGGCGATTTGGGGATTCCAGTCTATGTTTATACGACCTTTCATGCAGGTATTGCAGCGACCGAACCGGGGGCGTAATCGAAACGCGAACGACGCAGCCGGAACGTTCGATTCCGACGAACCTAGTTCAGTGTTAGCTCTGATTGTTAGCGGAGGAACTCGTGCGAGAATTGCAGGATAACGACGAGTTCTGGATGCGGCGAGCGTTGGATTTGGCTCGACGGGGAAAAGGTTTCGTCGAGCCCAATCCGATGGTGGGGTGTGTGGTCGTTCGGGACGGTAAGGAAATCGGTGCTGGGTATCACCAGAGGTTTGGAGGACCGCATGCCGAGGTTCACGCCTTGGAACGGTTCGAACCAGGAACCTTGAACGACGCCTCGGTCTATGTGACTTTGGAACCCTGCAGTCATTTCGGAAAAACTCCCCCGTGCGCGGATTTGCTCCTCAAGCATCGACCAGCTCGGGTCGTTGTCGCTATGCAGGATCCGTATCCGGAGGTGTCTGGTCGAGGCATGGCACGTTTGCGCGATGCCGGTATCCAGGTCGATCAAGGTGTGCTGGAGCCGGAAGCTCGGCTTCTAAATGCTCCGTACCTGAAGCTTCTCGAAACAAAATTGCCGTGGGTTATCGCCAAATGGGCGATGACTCTCGATGGTGCGATAGCAACCCAATCTGGCGATTCCAAATGGATCACGAGCGAAGCGTCGAGAGCCTTCGTCCATCGAATGCGTTCGGAAGTAGACGCAATCCTGGTCGGGAGCGAAACCGCGCTTTTGGACGACCCGATGCTGACCGTAAGAATCCGCGACAACGTGGGACCTCAACGGTCCCCTCTACGCGTGGTCATGGACCGCCGATTTCGATTACCGATCGCGAGCAAACTCGCGCAAAC
>VGZN01000898.1 GCA_016872635.1 Planctomycetota bacterium
GGCTACCACGCTGGCCACCTTGCGTCAGACTCGGTTGCTGCAACGCCGCCAAGATTCGCTGCGACCGTTCTTTGCACCCGTCGTTAGGCAGGCGTTGGCGACGCGAGATCCCGATCAAGTTCTCGCGCCTCGAGAAGCCAACGTATCGGTCCTCTTTTGCGATCTTCGAGGGTTCTCACGTCAAAGCGAGGAGTCGGGAAATCGTTTGCTCGATCTGCTTCGACGTGTTAGCGATGCACTAGGAGTGATGACACACCATATCCTGGATCGTAATGGTGTGGTGGGTGATTTCCACGGGGACGCAGCGATGGGATTCTGGGGCTGGCCCCTCGAGCAAGCGAGTGCCGTCACGCATGCCACCAATGCAGCTCTAGCCATTCGCGCTGAGTTCGAGCAATCCGCAGCCATCCCCAATCATCCCCTGGCTGGATTCCGTGCAGGGATCGGAATCGCCACCGGCAAAGCCGTGGCGGGTCGGATTGGAACTGTCGATCAAGTCAAGGTTACGGTGTTCGGGCCGGTCGTAAATTTGGCGTCGCGGTTGGAAAGCATGACCAAACAGTTGCAAGCACAGATATTGATCGATGAAGCCACTGCGGCTCGCATTCGGGCAGAGGTACCGAATTCGGTGGCCCGCATCCGGCGCGTCGCCCGCGTCATTCCATTCGGCATGAATACGCCTTTAATGGTAAGCGAACTACTTCCCCCTGAATCCCCTCTATTTCACCTTACGGATTACCATATCCAAGCTTACGAAAAGGCGTTGGATAGCTTCCAAGACGGTAACTGGAGCGAAGCGTTTCGAATGCTTCACCAAGTACCTGCCGAAGACCGGGTTAAGGATTTTTTAACTGTTTTCATCGCACAGCATGGCCGTTCCGCACCCCCGGACTGGAACGGGATTGTTAAACTACCAGACAAGTAGTCGCGCGTTTAACTATCGCTGGTAGCTCCAACGAATGCGTCACCGCAACGCCATTCAGCAACCAACTCTCCACACCCCAATTAATCCATCATGCGAATCACTCGTTTCTCGTCGGCAATAGGTAGCTGCTTGGCACTGGCCACCATTCTCTCATCGCTTTGTACCCCCATCCTTCGAGCCGAAGATACGCTCCCGAAGGTTCGTCCTGATGTTGTGTATGGGCACAAAGACGGGATGGCTTTAACCATGGACGTCATCGAGCCCAAGCAAAACCGCAAGGGGATCGCGCTGATGTTCATGGTCAGCGGTGGCTGGGTTTCTACATGGATGCCCGTGGAAGCCATGGCAGGGCTCTTCGAGCCATTGAGCAATGAGGGATACACCATCATCGCTGTTCGGCACGGCAGCAGTCCGAAGTATGTCATCCCTGAAATCGTCGAGGATGTTCGCAAGGCGCTCAAGCATGTCCATGAACATGCCAGCGAATGGCAAATCGATCCGAAGAAACTTGGAGTTTTTGGTTTCTCAGCAGGTGGTCATCTTTCGCTGATGCTGGGGACCACCGCAAATGATAAGTCATCCGATGGGGACGGACCAAGAATAGCAGCCGTCGCAGCCGTCTTTCCACCTACGGATTTGGCCCCATACAAAACGCCAGGGAACCCTCTGCAAGAGCAATTCCCAGCCTTAAAATTCGATTC
>VGZN01000899.1 GCA_016872635.1 Planctomycetota bacterium
GATATCTTGAGGGGTTTTGCTGTTCCGGCTCAGCCGTCATCCGAGTTTTGACGATTGCTACGCGTTTCTATTTCATCCATTTCCAATCATGTTTCACCACAACCTCTTTAGAAACGCGGCTATCGGTTTTCTCTTGTGGTTTTTTTCTTGTGTAGGATTGGATGCGCAGATCAACGAACCGGTCATCGGCAATGCACAACAAGAATTTGCAATTACGCCGCAGGGAGAGAATGCCCTCGACGGGTGCCCTATTTGGATGCAAGTCACTGTGGAAGAGCGTCAGCATCGGTTCGTTTTGGACACCGGAAGTGGCGTTCACGTCATGGAAACGCAAATACTTCCGAAAACGACTCAGGAGTTGGGAAAAACGAGGCTAAGGACCGCATCGGGAGAAAGTTTCGAAAGCAAACTGTACGGGCCTATTGAAGTAGAAATTCCTTCCGGGGACTTAACGCTGGACGAAGTTGTCCTTCGAGATCTATCAGATTTTTCCAGCATCGTAGGTGTTGATGTTTCTGGCATTGTTGGTTCTCCGTTTATCATCGATCACGGTCTCCGATACGAACATTCGGCACGTTCATTTTCTGTTTGCAAGAGTCCGAGTAACTTCGTTAGCAAGCCCTACGCCATTAGGGTGTCGGATTCACTCGAATTACTCACTTCGGATGTAGTCGTTGGTAATGTGCGAGGTGAGTTCGTGATCGATACGGGATTGAATACTCCGATTTGCCTCGCCAGGCGGTATTTCAATCGAATTGTGGAAAATGGAGTGATTAACAATGTACAGGAAGCGAGGAATTGGACCATTTCTGGAAGCGAGACAGTCCGATGCGGAATCGCGAAAGTCGTTACTGCGTGGGGACACGAATTTTCTGATGTTCCAGTCATCGAGAGTAACAAGAACCGTGTTGGATTGCGATTGCTACAAAGATTCGATTTTCAAATTTTTGGAAGTGCAAATAGGATCGTTGTGTGTAAGCATAAAGATACCGACACTCCGTTCATGCCTGACAGAAGTGGGATTTCGCTTGTGGTTACCCAAAACGCTTTTGTAATTGACGCGATTAAGAACGGTTTTCCTGCAAGCAAATGCGGGCTCTCGAGGGGAGATGAGATCATTGAAGTTGATAGTTGTCCGGTTGAACTAGGCTGGATTGGCCTTCACAAAATCCGAACCATGTTTGCCGCCCCTGGGCCTGCGAGGTACCTTTTGCTTGTCAAGAACTCTATGGGTTTACGCGATGTTGTGATTGAATGGAAATAGGTCCATCCGGCATTATCGTGGCTAAAGATCTAGTCCACCGCAGTAGAATTAGATCGCTTTCTTGAAGTTCTCGATGTTGCGATAGCCGCCAACTCGAACCTCCGCCCGGTAGGTAAACAAATAGGGCCAAGCTCGGCTACGAATCTACCCAGGCCACAATCGGTGGCCATTCTCATGCGGAGTTTTTCACGATGACCAACTGCGCTGAAACTGCGCGCACTCCCGACGAGCGGCAACTTGTCGACATCGCATCGATCCTTGCTGCCGGCATCCTGCGGCTCCGGGAGCGAGACTCGCTACCTGAGAGCCAACAAGCTGGAAATCCTGCCGAATCCTCTTCGGATCGCCTTGAGCTT
>VGZN01000900.1 GCA_016872635.1 Planctomycetota bacterium
TCGACATGAACTGCATCGTCGAGGATGTGGTTGAAATGGTTCGACACTGTGGGCCGTATCGTTCACAACGTATTGATTTCACCCCGCTCGACGAGCCAGTGATCGCGTGGGCCAGTCCACAAGAAATGAAACAAGTCGTACTAAATCTGCTCACCAATGCCCTCGAATCCCTCGACCCCGAGTCCAAGGACGGTCGCGTATCCATCGAACTCAAGAAAGGTCGCGACTGTATCCAAATGGTATTGGAAGACAATGGCTGCGGCATGACCGAAGAGGTCTTGAACCATCTCTTCGAACCTTTCTTCACACGTCGACGCGACGGTCGAGGTACTGGCTTAGGATTACCGATTACCAACCGGATTATCACCGACCATGGAGGGCGCATCACGCCTCGCAGCATGGGACCCGGCCATGGTTCACAATTTGAAATTTTTATCCCTTCGAAACCTACCAACGATTCGTTGTATGACAATCAACAAAAACTTGCAGTCGCCTGATTCTGTTTCTCCTGACTCGTTGTCGATTCTATTTGCTGACGACGAGAAAGAGCTTCAGGAGATCGCTCGTATCGAACTTCCCTACTTCGGGCATCGAGTCACGGTTTGCCCGGACGGATACACGGCAATCGCTGCGCTCGAAAAGGAAGAGTTCGACTGCCTCATCGTCGATTTGGACATGCCGGGCATGAATGGCATCCAAGTCATCGAGCGCGCGATGACGTTGGCTCCACGCACCGAGGCAATTGTGCTCACCGGCAAACGATCCTTAGAAACCGCAATTGCGGCCTTGCGCTTTGGTGTCATCGATTACCTGAGCAAACCATGCCGATTCTCCGAACTGAAGGAGTTGCTCGCCAGAGTCGCTCAGCGTCGACGTCTGAAACAGAAAACGGCGAACCTCGAGCGGATGGAGCGCACCACGACATCGAAAGCGACTCAATTGGTGGGGACTTCTTTGCCCATGCAGACAGTCAGCAAGCTCGTTGCCAAAGTCGCTCCGACCAACAGCACGGTTCTCATCCGAGGAGAAACCGGTTGTGGCAAGGAATTAGTCGCCCGATCCGTCCACGAAAAGAGCTTGCGCCACGGTAAACCTTTCATCGCGATCAACTGCGGCGCTCTCCCCGAGCACTTGATCGAGAGTGAACTCTTCGGCCACAAAAAAGGTGCATTCACCGGTGCCGACATGCAGCGTCAAGGGCTGTTCGAAGCTGCCAACGGAGGAACGATCTTCCTCGACGAGATCGGAGAATTGCCTATGTCGATGCAAGCCAAATTGCTGCGAGTCCTCGAAAGCGGGGATCTCCGTCGTGTCGGCGATAACGAAATCATCCATGTCGATGCGCGTGTTGTTTGCGCTACCCACAGGGACTTGGAATCCATGGTCGTCAACGGCACCTTCCGCGAAGACTTGTTATTCCGGATCAACACTTTTGAAATCCACGTTCCACCCCTCCGCGATCGGGGCGAGGATGTCTTGCCATTAGCTCGGCATTTGTACCTCCGGCATCGACCGGAACACGCCTCGATCGACAACCTGTTCAGCGAAGACGCGATCTCGCTCCTCCTGCAACATCCGTGGCCTGGCAACGTGCGCGAATTGGCCAATGTG
>VGZN01000901.1 GCA_016872635.1 Planctomycetota bacterium
CAAAGACTTGCTCGTTGTTATGATTGCCATATGCCGCGTCGATGCTTGCTTCGCTAACGGCGTCGGTCAACTTGAGCATCACCCGACCCGATTGAGCGGATTCCGATTGGTTCGTAACCTTTGCTGAAAACTCGATGGCATCTCCTTCGCGGAGGAACCGAGGCGGATTAGGTTGGACCATCAAATCCTTGGCCGAGATGACTTGATCGAACAAGGACCCACTTCGCAGTTCCTTATCGTGAGCAAAGCCTAGGAATCGCCACGTGGTCAAGGCTTCGGGCATCGTGAACTCGAGTTTCACCACACCGTCGCGATCCGTCGTCAACTGCGGGAAAAAGAAGGCCGTTTCGTTGAGATTCTTGCGAGGCGCGACGTTGGCGAGGGAGGCGGCTCCGGTATTTCCGTCGGGAGGCACCGCTTCGCCAGACTCCATATTTCCAGCAACTCCTAGGTCCGAACTGACCTCCCCTCCAACCGCAAAACGGAATGCCGCTCCGTCTGCGTTGGCTCCGAAAGCATTTTTCCGCATCGGCGCATCGTCGGCTAACATCGCTGATGCTGGAGTCATAGCCATTTCGGGCGCAAAACCTCCTCCAGAATCACCCGGCATTCTTCCCTTCTGCTTTTTCGAAAGGAAGAACATTGGTGTGATGCGAAGGTCCTCCGGAAAACGGCGGTAAGACTGCAACACGTGTTTGTAGTCCTGACTGAAGTTGCCGAGCAAGTAATTAAATTGCTTTGCGTTGTTCTGAAACACGACGTAGGTCGAATCGTATTCCGAATAAAACACGTTGAATTGGCTAAGCCATTCATGAGTGGAAAACGCATCGAGGGACGCGTCATACATGGCAGCAGCAAATTCTGCGGCTGCGACGGTCGCATCGGGACCCGAGATCTTTAAGCTCCATGTTTCTTTCGCTCCCGGCTCGAGCTTCGGGCGAAATTTATCCCACCGCAGCTTGAGCGATTTGTTTGTCCACGGAACATCCACATGGTAGTTGGTTGAGTAGGCGCGATTCTCGCGCACCATTGTCACACGGATAGATACTCCACCTCGCATCGATTCATCGATCTTTTGCTCGATCGATGCTTGAGTCGCGTCCTCTGGCGTCCAATATTTCTGAAGGACCTTCCCTCGATGGAGCACCTCGACGAACGCTCGAGCCTTATCGTACCCGGAGCCCCAGATTCCTTTCCACGAAGCCCCTGGCTCGTAGGCTTTGGGTTGAGCTAAAAACAGATAGGGAAGCTTGAGCCCGAGCGCTTTCGCTTCCTCATCGATGACCTTGAGATTTAACTCCGATTTGACCGGCTTTCCAAAGGCATCTCGTGACTCGAGCATTACGCGGTAGGTCCCGCGAGGAAGCTGAAGCCCAAACTCGGATTTCCCATCCGGATCGGTCTTGAACGTCGAATCGAAGACCACGTCCGCCAGCGGCCAATTCTTGAAATCGGCCAAGTCTGGTGCATTTACGGGTGGGGATGCTTGCCTTCCGCCGATCCCTCGCGGATTCGGTACGCCGCGTGGGACTCGCGACGGACGCACCATCGCTGGGCCGAAAAGATCGGGCCGAGCGATGGTCGCTGGCTCCTTGAGTCGGTGTACG
>VGZN01000902.1 GCA_016872635.1 Planctomycetota bacterium
TTCATCCAACTTTACGATATGCCCGATAAAGACGGGTGGGACGCACATGCCAAATTGGTGGACAATCATAAGCCACGAGCCAAGTGGACCGATCAAGGGGTCGCGGGGTTGCTCACCGATTTGAAGCAGCGAGGACTGCTCGAATCGACGTTAGTGATTTGGGCTAGTGAGTTTGGAAGAACACCGATGCGTCAAGGAGACCTCGGTCGGCAACATAATGCTGCGGGATTCACGATTTGGATGGCAGGTGGTGGTGTTCGCGCAGGTGCACGCATCGGTGCCACCGATGAATTGGGACTGATGGCAGTGGAACGCCCCATTCAATTCCGAGATCTTCATGCCACCATCCTGACAGCACTTGGAATCGATTACGACCGGCTCTCCTTCTCCGTGAATGGCCGGGACGAAAGGATCACCGGAGTCGCAGGCTCCCCTAAACCATTGATGGATATCTTGATATGACGAACATGTCTCGAACCATCGTGCGGAAACGATCCTTCTTGCTGCCGAACTGGTTCTGCGGTCTTGCTATCTCTTGCGTAGCGATGTTGTTCGTTGCGGTTGCGGATGAGCCGAGCCCCCGAATCGAAGGGGCTAAGGACAAGTCCACACGGGACGAATACGGCAGTGCATGGGTCGATCCCGAAAACCCAATTCGTAAGCTTTTCGGGGGCGAACGTCTTGATCTTTGGTCCTTGAGACCGATCGTACGCCCAGAGATTCCACCGCCGTCCGACAGTTCGAGTGACTGGTCCTCGCATCCGATCGATCGATTCCTTGTCAGGAATTGGGAAACTCGGAATCTAGTTCCAGTTCGCGACGCTGACCGCAACGAATTGTTGCAACGCTTAACTCTAGATCTCAACGGATTGCGTGCCACTTTCGATGAGGTGAAGTGTTTTGAAGGAGATTCTCGACCGGATGCCTATGAGAGGATGGTTGATCGACTGCTAAGCAACCGAGAGTTCGGTGAACACTGGGCTAGAATGTGGTTGGATGTTGTTCGATACAGCGACAGCAATGGCTTTGATTGGGATGAGTTTCGGAAAGAAGCATGGCGTTTCCGCGATTGGGTCATCCGGGCCTGGAATGATGACTTGCCGTTTGATCAATTTCTTACCATGCAAATTGCAGGGGATGAATTGGTTTCGGGGGTACCCAAAGATGATGCCGAACGAGACTCGCTGATCGCAACAGGATATCTGCGATTGGGGCCGTATGATAACGCTGCAAAACTTTTTAACGAGCAAGACCGCGCAAGAACTGAGGTGCTTACGGATCTTACTGAAACAACCGCAGGTGCATTTCTTGGATTGACCATGTCGTGTTGCCGATGCCACGACCACAAAACAGATCCGTTGTCACAAGCCGATCACTATCGGTTTCGAGCGTTTTTTGCAGCGGCGCAATTCGCTGATGATATTTCGATCGATCTCAAGTCGACGTTGGATGAAATTGGGGGGCATAATGCGTCTATCGAGAAACAAATTGCCGAGTTCGAGGCGAAGATAAAGTTGGTGCTCGATCGTGTTCGGGAGATGTTCATCGCGGAGGGTAATCAGTCTGCCATGGATCCGAATGCTTTATCGGATCCTAATCCGATAA
>VGZN01000903.1 GCA_016872635.1 Planctomycetota bacterium
ACCACCAGTCTTGTCACCACCAGTCTTGTCACCACCAGTCTTGTCACCACCAGTCTTATCACCGCCAGCCTTGTCACCACCAGTCTTGTCACCGCCGGCCTTATCACCGCCAGCCTTGTCACCACCAGTCTTGTCACCGCCAGCCTTGTCACCGCCAGTCTTATCACCGCCAGTCTTATCACCGCCAACCTGGTCACCACCAGTCTTGTCAGGCTCCGAACTCATTTCATTTGGTTTATCAACCGCATTATTCTTGGTGTTGCCGGAAGGATCGCTGGCCCCTTTACCTGGCTTTCGGGATTGTTGGCCGGCGGAATCGCCATCTTGGCCTCGATCGCTGGATTCACCGTCGGACGATCCAGATTGTTGTTCCTTTTGTTTTCGGAATTGATTGATCCGCTCGAATGCTTCTGCATCGTGGCTTGGTGGCCCTGCGTCAGAGGAATCTGCCGATTGACCATCGGATTGGTTTCCAGCGGAAGAACCTGTGTCGGAGTTTGCTCCTCCATCACTGCCTGGATTAGAGCGATCCCCCTCTTGGGCGCCTTGGCCGTTGCCTCCGGGTTTCTTTTGGCTTCCCGCCTTTCCATTGCCGGATTCATTAGTATCACTGGAACTTTCAGAACCTTGCTCCCCGCCCGCATTGTCACCTTGCGAGCGTTTGTTGTTCTGCGAATTATCGTTCGATTGCGAACCGCCTTGCTTGGAGTTCCCCGATGGATTGTTGGATTGGCGAGACTCCCCTTGAGAGTTATCGGACGAATTATTGTCAGGACTATCTCCGGTCTTGGATTGGGTATTTTTATCCGCAGAGTTTCCGTCCTGTTCCTTCGAGTCCGAGGGTTGCTTCGATGCCCCCTTGCCATTGGACGGATTATTATCCTTCCCACCTTGATTGGACTGCGAGGGTCGATTCCGATCGTTTGTCAAATTAGGTTTGGTGTTCCCTACTTTTGTGTTGGGGTCTTGCCGCGGTGTTTGGGGCGAATTGCCATCCGCTTCTTGAGGCGTTTTTTTATTGTTTCCATCGCTTCCTTCCGACGATGGTTGAGGAGCAACAACTTTGATTCGCAAAGGCAAACTGACTGTTTGATTGGGCGCTCTTCCGCCAGTTGCGGGGTCATGTCGATTGTCGGTTGCAGATGCGAAGAAATCGAATTGGTCGCCAGCCTTCAATCCCAATTCGGACGGTAGCAACTCGAAGACTTGAACGATGACTCCATTCTCCCCTTGCTCAGATTCGAAGCAAACTTTACGAAAGAGTTCCTTTTGCATTCCGAGCTTATCTTCCGCAGGACGATTTCCGCTAACGGCAATTTCGGTGAGTCCGTAGTCGGGATCATTAGCTCGGATTTCAATTTGAAGTGAAGCATCTGCGGGGACTTCGATTTCACGAGCAAGGCTGCTATCGAGCAATACTTCGGGAGGAAGATCACCGATCACTTTGAACTGATAGAGGATTGGATCTGGATTCGACTCATTGAGTTCGTTCGTAGCTTTGATTCGGTATTGCGTTGTAGTTGGATTGCTCTTTTTGTCGTCTAAAAAGGCAACCCAGTTCCCCTTGAGACTATTCTCGTCAACGGACAACTCCATGGTGTC